>NZ_CAWUGZ010000061.1:0-4243 GCF_963921845.1 Commensalibacter sp. Nvir
ATATCTTATAATGTACTTATCATTCCCGCAGGAACGACGCACTTTGCTAAATTTTTCCAAACAACAAAACAGACGTAAAACATCAAGGCGCCTTCCCCCCTGTTCATACCTGTTTTTTACTCACCAAAAGGATATTATCGAACTCTTCCTTTAAACCTTGAATAAACCCAGACATCAGTCTAATCAATCTTTTAATAATATAACTGAGAGAATTTTAGGAGTTTTATGAGTAAAGCTGTAAACATTTCAATTTTACCTTCCGGTGTAAAAATTGTAACCGAACGTATGGAACATGTCGAAACCTTGTCCCTTGGTGCTTATGTAAACGCGGGTACAAGATATGAAGAATCTTGTGAAAACGGTATCTCTCACTTTTTAGAACATATGGCCTTCAAGGGAACAGAAAAACGTTCAGCTTTTGAAATAGCGGAAACAATCGAAAACGTTGGAGGCCATATCAACGCTTATACTGCGCGGGAAATCACAGCGTATTATTTGAAATTGCTTAAAGAAGATCTTGAGCTTGGTGTCGATATTTTAGGGGATATCCTTACTCACAGCACTTTTAATCCCGAAGAGATTGAAAAAGAAAGAAGTGTTATTTTACAGGAAATTGGACAAACCAATGATACCCCTGACGATATTATATTCGATTATTTTCAAGATACCGCCTATCCAAATCAACCTATGGGAAGGCCTACGCTAGGCACGCACGCCATCATTAATACTTTGAATCGCAATCATTTAAAAGAATATGTAAATAACCACTATATTTCTTCCAATATTATTTTTTCTGCTGCTGGGAACGTAAAACACGACCAAATTGTGTCTATGGTAGAACGCTATTTTAAAGACTTACCACAGGGAAATAAAATTTCCCCTTTACCTGCTGCGTATCAGGGAGGAGAATTCCGTAAAGAAAAAGAATTGGATCAAGCGCACATTGTTTTAGGGTTTCCATCGGTAAATTATAAACATACCCTTTACTATCCTGCGGTTTTGCTCTCAATTATTTTAGGTGGAGGCATGTCTTCTCGCTTATTTCAAGAAATACGCGAAAAAAGAGGCTTAGTGTATTCCATTTACTCTTATAATAATACTCACCTTGATGATGGTGTATTGGGTATCTACGCGGGTACGGGCAAAAAACAAACTAAAGAGCTACTGTCCGTACTTATTGAAGAATTAAAAAAAGTACAACATTTCATCAAGCCTGAAGAACTAAAACGTACAAAAGCACAACTTAAATCTTCCTTACTCATGTCAATGGAAAGTACTGCCAGCCGATGTGAACAAATCGCACGTCATTTACAAATTTATGGACGTGTTATTCCTGCGCATGAAATTGTTAAAAAAATAGACGCGGTCGAACTAGAGGATATTTATAATATTGCCGCTCAGATTTTTCATTCTAAACCTACTCTAGCAACCCTTGGTCCCATTCAACATGTTCCTTCTTTATCTTTTATAGCTGAAAGACTAAGTTCATGACAGATAAACGCGTTTTTCTTCAAAAACTACTTCAAGAAGCCAAGCATTTTGGTGCTACGGATGCAGATGCGTTAATGGTCTCTTCAACTGCTGTAAGCGTTCAAGTTCGCAATGCGCACCCAGAAGAACTCGAACGTTCAGAAACCAACATCATTGGTCTTCGTGTCTTTAAAGATAAGCGTTCTGCAACCATTTCCACGACTGATTTTGATAAAAAAAATATAACGCGTTTGGTTGAAAAAGCTAATTCGATGGCAAAAATATTACCAGAAGACCCTTACACTGGATTGCCATACCCTTCTGCAAAACCTATTGTTTCACCGGAACAGCTGGATTTATACGATCCTACCGAACACCCCACTTCAACAATGCTTGAATGGGCCAAAGAAGCCGAATCGGCTGCTTTATCTGTCAAAGGTGTTAGTAATAGCGTAGGGGGAAGTTATGCATTTTGTAAAAAAGAAATTACCTTAGCCAACAGCAAAGATTTTTTTGGATCTTATACGCATACCAATCACTCCATTTCAGCATGCGTATTGGCAGGCTCTGGGGTAGATATGCAAAGGGATTATGATTATCATTCAGCCATATATTTTGAAGATTTGGAAAACCCATCTGAAATTGGCAAAAATGCCGGGGAAAGAGCAGTTGCTAAACTTAATCCGACAAAACCAAAGACGGGTGTTTTCCCTGTAATTTTCCATCCAAGAGTAGCACGTTCTCTTATTGAACATTTAGCCAATGGCGTAAATGGAAGCAGTGTTACAAAAGGCAGTTCTTTTTTGCAAGACTCAATGGGGAAAGTAATTTTTCCGCCATCCATCACGGTTATTGACCAACCTTATAAAGCTCGTGGGCTCGGTTCTATTCCTTTTGATAGTGAAGGATTGTTTCCAGAAACAATTAATCTAATTAAGCAAGGTAAACTAGTAAATTGGCTATTGGATTTTCGCTCCGCTAAACAACTGGGATTAAACAGTAACGGCCATGCTTCGAGAGGTGTTTCTTCAGCTCCATTCCCTTCACCAACCAATTTATATGTGATGCCTAGTACACATACTCCAGAAGAACTGATGCAAGATATTAAAGAAGGAATATACGTTACAGAATTAATTGGATCTTCTGTAAATATGCTTACTGGGGATTACAGCCGAGGTGCAAGCGGGTTTAAAATACGAAATGGGACTATTGCTGAACCTATTGTGGAATTTACCCTTGCCTCGAACTTAATTGATATGTTTTCCAAACTTCATGTCGCAAATGATTTGGAATTTCGTTATCATGTCAACAGTCCAACCATACGCATTGACGATATGAGTATTGCAGGCGACTGATAATATATAATGAATTGGAAAAAGAAATGAACTGTACGACAAATTTAAGCCGTACCCTACTTTGTCTTTTAAGTCTATTTCTGCTTACACCAACACTGATCCTCAGTGGAAATCCTCAAGCCGAAGCAAGAGCAGGAAGAGGCCTCTCTATGGGAAGCCGAGGTAGTCGAACATTCCAATCTCCTCTTTCAAATCGCTTATCTCCCTTTGGGGCTTATCCTACTCAAATAACCATGACTCGCCCACCTGTTTCCACCCCTTTTAATGGGGGTTTCGGGAACGCTGTACGTAAACCAGCCGCTCCAAATAATAATGCATTTACACGCGGTTTAATCGGGGGTGCCATTGGGGCTGCAGGCTATCATATGTTGGCAGGACATAAAGAAAGTAGAGCCCAATCTGGCGCTATAAATACGCAGCCGAAATTTAGTGCGTTCAATTTTCTTTTACGAATTTTCTTTATAGGACTGCTGTTCTGGTTGGGTTTACGTTTTTTTCAAGGATTACAACAAAAAAATAAGAAAAAATCTTCCGGATTTTTTTCTCGAACAAAATCCCAAAACACTATTCAATTGACCAAAGAAGATTATCTTCTTTTTCAAACAAGACTAATAGAAATTCAAGACGCATGGAACAAACAGGATCTTATTGGATTACAGAAATTCGCTACCCCTGAGATGGTTGCTTATTTTCATGAACAACTAACAGATTTAGCGAGCAAAGGTCTACGTAATACGACCTCTGAAGTACAATTTATTCAGGGAGATTTGTCGGAATCATGGACTGAATCCGGCAGAGATTATGCAACAGTTACAATGCAGTATTCTTTAATTGACGTGACGACAAATAGAATGGGACAAGTTGTTGAAGGTAACCCTAACCAAAAAGTTCAAATAAAAGAACTATGGACCTTTGTGCGAGCTTCTGGAAGTCAATGGTGGTTACTATCTGCCATACAGCAATCAAAATAATAATTTTTGTAATTAAACACATTCAAGAAAATAAACCTCTTGAACTAACACTATAAATGCGCTCCCTTTTATTTTTTAATAGAATAAAAAAATTAGAGTTACATAAGTATTCTTAAGTATTAAAATATTAAGCCATAAATTGTAATCTATTAATTAATATAATTAGATTTAATTTTTTACATTATTTGCAATCTTCCACTTCAATACATCTTTTTTAGTAACAAGATTTATAATTTTTTATAAAAACAAAAGAGACTTAATTGTTAGAACATAAAAATATTTATGTAACGCACCTTAATTAACTTTATAAGGCATGTTAAACGATTATAGCCTGCTAAATAATAACATTTTTGTTTGATTGGAATTTTCTTTAAAAATCAAATTTTTAAAATAAATATGCCTCACGAACTCGTTGTATATCGGTCTTATTTTTTATTTGTCTATCCA
>NZ_CAWUGZ010000062.1:0-6543 GCF_963921845.1 Commensalibacter sp. Nvir
GAAAAGATAAATGGATATATTAATATTAATTTCTTCATTATTCTTTTTAACAGCGATCAGTGGAATCATAAATCAAAAATATTTCCGACTTCCCACCACCATAGGAATTATGATTGTCGCTTTTATTTTTTCATTGTTTCTATTTATTAGCGATTACTCTTTATCGTTTTTCTATGGCTACTCTTTTGCTCAAAATATACTTTCTCAAATGAATTTCCCTGTACTATTGTTAAAAGGAGCATTAGCTTTTTTACTATTTGCAGGAAGCTTACAAGTACACCTAGATGCACTTTGGACAGCAAAATATCATGTCGCCTCCTTAGCAATTTTAGGAACTTTAATTAATATTTTACTTTTAAGCTGTGCTTTTTTTGGACTGGCCTATTTTTGTGCTATCCCTTTACCGTTTGTATGGTGTTTAATTTTAGGCTCCATTATGGCACCAACCGATCCTGTAGCTATTATGAATATGTTGAGTCGATTAGGTTTGCCAAATCGACTACAAGCAATTTTTGCAGGAGAAAGTTTGTTCAACGATGGTATTGCTCTTATGACTTTTTCAACATTGTTAGCCATCGCAATGGAAAACTACACGCCCAATCCTCAAAATTTAATTTTTATCTTTGTACAAGAAATTTTTGGGAGCATATTATTTGGTATTACCACTGCCTTTTTAATGCTCCACATTATCAAAAAAACTCAGCAAAATGAACTAATCATTTTATTAACGCTTGCTCTCGCAGCAGGCACTTATTCATTAGCTGATCATCTACATATGTCTGGCCCCATCGCAGTGGTTACGAGTGGTCTTCTAATGGGTAATCACATACATAGAAATCCCTTTTATATTCATGATCATTTATTATCTAATTTTTGGCATACCATAGATGAAATCTTAAATACGCTTTTATTTTTAATTATTGGATTACAAATCATGATTATTCCTTTTCATCCAACTACTATACTGATGGGAATAATAAACATACCCTTTTTGATAATTTGCCGTTGCTTAGCTATTTCAATCAGCGGTGCTTTTCTTTTAGGAACAGATGATAATCCAAAAGGATTAATGGCTATATTAACATGGGGGGGATTAAGAGGGGGTATTTCACTGGCTATTGCTCTTTCTTTACCAAACAATTTTCCTAAACATGAAATTTTAGTTATTACATATATTGGAGTGGTATTTACTATTATTGTTCAAGGACTTACAATGGAAAAGCTCATTAAAACTTTTTACAAATTCAAGCATTAAGCAATCAAGCTATCTTTTTCTCTAAAATCGCACAATAAAATCCGTCCGTGTCATATTGAGCCGGGGTTAATTGAAAAAATGTTTTTTCTTTGAAGGGTGCAGCAAGGAGTTCTTGACTAGCGTCTGAATAAACAGGGGTAAATTCTTTATGCGCTTCAAGAAATTGGTTAATTTGATCTTGATTTTCCTGCTGCAACAAAGAGCACGTCGCGTATAATAAACGACCACCCTTTTTAACCATTTTGGAGGCAGAATTTAAAATTTGAGCTTGTTTTATTATAAGCTCGTCTAAATCTTTCTTTTTAAAGCTTAATCTCGCGTCTGGATTGCGCCTCCATGTGCCAGTTCCACTACAAGGAGCATCCACTAAGACACGATCAAAACTTTCTAAACGTCTTTTTATCCATTTTGCATGTTCTGCAAATAAATGCGTTTGAATATTAAAAACCCCTGCTCTTTTAAACCGTTTTTGAGCAGCGTTTAAACGTATAGTGGACACATCAGAAGCAATGATATTCCCCTTATTTACCATCATCATTGCCATTGCGAGCGTTTTTCCACCTGCACCCGCACAATAATCCAATACTCTCATATGCGAGGTAACGCCTGTCATGATGGCAATAAGTTGACTACCCTCATCTTGTATCTCAACATATCCTTGTGTAAAGAGATCCGACAACGTGATGGATTGTCTTCCTTTTAACCGCAATCCCCATGGCGATAGCTTCATTCGTTCAAAATTAAATTTTTGTTCGCTAAGTTTTTTTTCAACATCTTCTAATGTTGTTTTTATCGTATTCACACGCAAATCTAAATGAGCCGGTTCTAACAATGCAGTCAATTCTACATCAATCCGATCCCCTAACTGTTTTTCAAAAAATGGATATACCCAGTCTGGAATCTCATATTTTACCGCTTTTGGCATATGAATACTCAAGAACTCTTTATTTTCTAAGTTCTTGAGAAAAAGAATTTCGTTTGAACTTAGTGGTAAAGGCGCATATTTTTCCCCAGAAAAAACACTCTTAAGAGACTGAAGCGATGAACCCGTTAACATGGTGTGCGCTGCAATTATCATTCTAGGATTGATAGGACTACCAATACGTTTTAACCACCACTCTACTTTACGATAACTTCTTAATACTGACCAAATTTGGTCCGAAATAAACCGACGATCGCTTCCACCTATATATCGTCTTTGACGAAAAAATCGGTTGGCAACGCTATCCGCAGGCAAATGAAACTCTTTCTGAATAGATATAAGCAGTTCAATTACAGCAGAAATTTGGGCTGAGGGGGTCATAAAGTGTTCTTAAAATATAAAGGAAATTAATTATGTCTATAGTTAGGAGCTTCACGCGTTATAACAACGTCATGAACGTGGCTTTCTCTTAATCCTGCCCCAGTAATTTTACGAAATTGTACATTGGCCTTCATTTCTTGTATTGTAGTATTTCCAGTATAGCCCATTCCTGCTTTCAATCCACCAATTAATTGATGTATAACCGCTTCAGCTGATCCTTTATAAGGTACTTGTCCCTCTATACCTTCTGGTACTAACTTATGATTTTCTTTAATATCCTGCTGAAAATAACGATCCGCTGAACCACGAGCCATCGCCCCTAAGCTTCCCATTCCTCGATACGATTTGTAAGAGCGCCCTTGATAAAGAAAGACTTCACCAGGTGCCTCATCGGTTCCAGCCAGTAAAGAACCAACCATAACAATGTCTGCACCTGCCCCAATGGCTTTCACAATATCGCCTGAATTACGAATTCCACCATCAGCAATAAGGGGTATATTTTCTTGATAACAAACCTTAGCAACTTCCATAACAGCAGAAAATTGAGGAACACCTACCCCAGCAACCACACGGGTTGTGCAAATTGAACCTGGACCAATGCCAACTTTTACAGCATCGGCTCCTGCCTCAATCAAAGCTTTGGCACCTTCTGGGGTAGCAATATTTCCAGCAATCAATTGAAGCGAAGGGTATTCAATTTTTAAACGCTTGATAGACTCTAAAACTCCTTTAGAATGTCCATGAGCCGTATCAACTACTAGAACGTCTACACCTGCTTCAATTAAAGCAATAGCTCGATTATAGCCATCGTCACCAACCCCCGTAGCCGCTGCACATCTTAACCGACCTAATTCGTCTTTATTGGCTAAAGGATATGTTACCGATTTCTCCATATCTTTGACGGTTATAATACCAACACAACGTTTTTCGTTGTCAACAACTAATAATTTTTCAATACGGTTTTGATGTAAAAGTTTTTTTACTTCCTGCGGTTTTACCCCCTCATTTACCGTAATTAAGTTGTCTTTAGTCATTAGTTCAGAAACAGGCTGACTGGGATTGGTAGCAAAACGCACATCTCTATGCGTAACAATGCCCACCAATTTATGGGTATTTTTTTCAATAACTGGCAAACCACTTATACTGTTACGCTGCATAATTGAAATAGCTTCCTGAAGCGTAGTTTCAGGGTTTACGGTCACGGGGTCGACGACCATACCCGATTCAAACCGTTTAACCTGTCGCACTTGCGTTACCTGATCTTCAATGGAAAGATTTTTATGAATTACCCCTATACCTCCATTTTGTGCCATTGCTATTGCCATAGCGTATTCCGTTACGGTGTCCATAGCCGAAGATATTAACGGTATATTCAATAAAATTTTTTGTGTAAGCTTACTTTTAACTTTTGCTTGACTGGGCAATACATCAGATGCTGCCGGAATAATTAACACATCGTCAAATGTAAGTGCTTCACAAATTAATTTAGTTTGGTATGGTAATAATGCCATCTTGGTCCCCCTTGGAAAAGATTATGAAAAGGGTAAACCCTTTGTAAAAGGGTTCCAATCATTTGGCAATTCTTCTTACTCTGAAAACCCTCATTATACAAGTGAAAATTCTACATATTTCTTTAACACTTATTTATTACTAAGAGAAATCTCAGAAGGTCTAAAGCCCATGGCTACCACATAAAGTTCTTTGGATTCTTTACGACTTGCTGGAGGTTTGGCATGTTTAACTATAGAAAACATTTGTTTCAATCGTATTAACAGCTCTTTTTCAGTGCCACCCTGGAACACTTTGGCAACAAATATACCGCCAGGATTTAATATTCGGGCTGCAAAATAAATAGCTTCTTCTGTAAGGTTCATGATTCGAATATGGTCGGTCCCAGAATGACCGGTTGTATTGGGGGCCATATCCGATAGAACAACATCAGCCTTGCCCTTTAATTTACTTATCAAAAGCTTTGAATTAGATACATCCGTAAAATCACCTTGAATGAACTCGACATCTGTCATAGGTTCTATAGCCAACAAATCAATACCGACTACCTGCTTGGCTTTCAATGATTTTGCGACTTGCGACCAACCTCCTGGGGCTGCGCCTAAATCTATTACCTTCATGTTAGGTTTAAAAATATGGAATTTTTGATCCAGTTCGATCAATTTAAACGCAGCCCGAGAGCGCCATCCCTGTTGCTGTGCCGCCCTCACGTAAGGATCATTTAATTGTCTTGTCAACCAACGTTGCTGTGAGGTCGATTTACCCCGAGTTTTTTTGAGTTTAACAGTCAACCCGTCGCTTACAAATCGTGATTTTTTTTTTATTGAATTATTTTGATTACTTTTACTGTCCATAAACCAACTGTCTTTGTTTTTTACAAATTATGAGCATGACGAGACCGATAATTTTTTGATACTAAAGGTTTTTTTTGTAGCATTGTCGCAATAATACCATCCCGTATCCCTCTATCAGCAATAACAATATCTTCTACTGGCCACAATGTGTTTATAGCTTCATAAATAGCACAACCAGGTAACAGATATTGTAACCTTTGATGATTAACTATTGAATAATCATAAATTTTATTAAATTTAGTGGTTAAAATCTGCCGAATAATATCCTTGAGTTGAACGGTTGGTAAGAGTAATCCATCAATAGCTGAACGACAATATTTAGGTTGTTTTAATATCATGCTTGCTAAAGCCGTTACAGTACCACTAACTCCTATTAATTGTACTTGATCACGAAAAATTTCAGCTCTTATTTGATGGATACATTCAAAAGAATGCATTTTATCTAAAACATACTCAACCATTCGATAGTATTCGTTAAGAGTCAACTTTTTAAATTGCTCCCTTAACGTGATAACTCCTACAGGGATACTATGGCAGCCAATAAGCGTTTGTTTTCCTCTGAGCACATCCATACGAACCCAAGCAATTTCAGTTGATCCTCCCCCTATATCAAATAAGAGACTTTTCGTTCGATTACGACGTAGTAATTTATCGTGAAACAATGTAGCACAACCGGCAACCGCCAGCTCCACCTCTTCTCTAGAAGTTATAACGTTTATATTTAGCCCTGTCTCTTTATGAACTTTACCCAAAAAATCAGATGCATTTTTAGCCCTTCTACACGCCTCAGTTGCAACAGCATAAAGTTGAAACAATTTTCGTTTTTCAATACGATCAGCACAATGATGCAGCGCCGACAAAGTGCGTGACATGGCTGCTTCACTTAGCACTCCGGTTTCGTATAAACCTTCACCTAGCCGAACAACTCGATTATAATTATCAATAACTTTAACCCCACTACGACCTGAAGCAACGATCAGGAGCCGGCAATTATTTGTCCCTAAATCTAATGCCGCAAACATCTGTCAAATCCCCAAGTATTCACCACAATATAACGTTATTGTATTAATGATTTATAAAATGAGTAAACCTACCAATAAAATAATTTATAAAACTCACATTAATTCTATATAGAATATTCCTTGTTTTATCCATAATTTAGTGATAATCATTTTTGTCACTTTCTTTGGGAGATAGTTTAGCGGTAGAACTACCGGCTCTGACCCGGTCAGCCCTGGTTCGAATCCAGGTCCCCCAGCCATTAGTTTTTCTTAAGGTCTTGAAACAGTTTCACAAAACGATCGACATCAATCAACATTTTGAAGAAAAAACTCTCTACGGATGGCACACGAACGAATCCAATACCTATCGCTGGACAAACGGAAATGCTTGGCTTCCTTTCGATCATGTTGCAATTACAAACAATACGCGCCTCATTATTGAGATCAAAAACACAAACACCTATATCCAACAGACTGAGAAACAAAAGCAATACGCTTAAGCGGATAAAGTTTCTCCGTTATGTCTAACCCCCTCTTAACAAGCAGGGGTCTTATTGAATATCATGTATCAATTTTAATTTATTTTCACTGTTTACAAGCACATATCTGTAAGGTTCTAAA
>NZ_CAWUGZ010000063.1:0-6553 GCF_963921845.1 Commensalibacter sp. Nvir
ACGCTCCGCTTCTGCTTTCGTATCAAACGTAGCGTAATGATGATGCCCCTTCCGACGCACCATCGCCCGCCACGAACCATTCCGCTTTACAATCGTCGCCATGATCGCTCTGTGCTGCCCCCCAAAATTCCTCGCTTAATCTTGGCACACTTTGGCACAATAAAGAACAGAATTTAAGAAAAAAAGTAAATTTAGTACAGAACAAATAAAAATAACACTTTGATTCCAAAAGATATTATTTTAAATCAACCACTTAAAACTCTTCTTTTGGGCACCATTATGGGTTGAAATTGTGGGGTTGTGGGGATATTTGGCACAAAATGGCACAATGAGTGGGGCTTGTAGGTCGTTTTATTTTTTAAGCATACTCTGAGAGTTTTAATTTTTTGAATAGGATTTATTCGAATCCATAGCTGTAAAGGGTTACAATCGTTTGTTGCTGGCAAGCGATCAATAAAAGCAACTTACACTCTATCCATCACTTATTTAAATCTTTGCTTGATTAAACCATGAGGTTCAAAAAATTATTTTTAGTGTTTAAAACTTTATATTTTTTTAATCTGTTGTTAGGGTTTATCGCATTGTCTCCTCATTATGTAATCGAGATGGCATCGGTAAAAAGTTTTTCCGATTTATCGATTGGAAATACAATCTGGTTTATTTTAACACTGAATTTAAAGCCAACGTTAACCAAGAGTACTTTTTAAAAACCATAGAATGACCCATGAGCAAAGCATGAATCCACGAGAGAAAAGATGATCCGTTATCCGTGTTGGAACGATACATGCTTTGTAAGCACTCTAGAAAGTTAATGTTTTACTAGGCATCAATAGCACGTTGAAAACATTCGATATTTCGTTGAGCATTGGCTTTGCCTAACGAAGTGTTGTAATGTTTTTTGTGATAATTTGCCAACGCGGTGGCATCGTCTGCTTTGGGTAAAGGTTCAGCTATTCTTAAATAAAAAACACGACACATAGCGGCGGCAAAAAACAAATTTCCCGTTAGAAGTTCTACATCAGGAATCGTAGCTTTCGATGCATTAAGGGTGCCAGACAGGGATCGTAGTTCGTTAGCGAGAGAAACGTGTTTGGAAGAGTTTAAAAAATTATTCCAAATATCGTTATAGGTAAAGGGTTCCATTTGACAAGCGCCCAATGCGGGACCTTTGCCTAATTGTTTTAAATACGTGACTTGGCCACTATAGCTTTCTGCAACAAAGGTTCCTGTTACCATATGGAGGGCTTGCTCTCCGCCAAGGTTTAAATAAGCGAGTACTGGAGCAATTACGTTGTGTTTTAAATGAGGAAGATAAATTCCTCCGATTGCGGTGTCCATTAAAATATCCTTATCTTTAATTGTAATGTGAAATGAAGCGTGCGAATACTAGCCAAACGGTTTATTGCCAATAAACGGCGACGCTTAGGGATGCGCGCGATGGGTTTTTTACGCTGAAAGTTCGTAAAAAATATGTCTGGCAATAATGAGTGAATAGCCAGATGTATCGATACACATAAACTGGGATCATATTGCCACTGAGAAAATCACTCCATGAATTTGCTTTAGGTGGCAAACGGTTTATTGCCAATAGACGTCAACGCTTAGGGATGCGCGCGATCGGTTTTTTACGCTGAAAGTTCGTAAAAAACATGTCTGGCAATATGAGTGAATAGCCAGATGTATCGATGCGCATAAGCTGGGAGCATATTGCCACTGAGAAAACCCATCCATGAATTTGTTTTAGGTGCCAAAGGATTTCAAAAAAAATTATGGTGTGCGGCTTTATAAAGATTTTTTTACGTCTACATGCCACAGCATTGCCTAAGTAAGCGCCTGGCCGTTGGCGAATGGATAGACATATCTTGACGGCTGTATTTTTTGTTAACAATTTTGGGTATGTGTTTCCTAGCCGTAGTAAAAACATCACCATGTAGGGGGAAATGAATACTACAATTACCCTTTTGAGATTCTTTTTAGAAGAACATTAAAACACATAGACTATTCACTAAACATTGTAGAATGCGTTGGGACAACAACATATAAAATCAACCACACACTAACCTACTCAATAACACTCACTCGAAATAACTTCTATTTACAACCTATTAAGTATGAATGGATTGAGCCCATAACGTCTATACGCGTTAGGCTTCAGCGTATAACAACAGAATTCCTTTTTGTAATCTAATAGTCTATAGAAGTGTATGAAAAGAGCAGGTTAATGCGTGTTCGCAAATAAATTTTTATAACAAAAGGGCAATAAAGTCATTTTGATAGCATCGCATTAAAAGAATATTATTGGATATGGATCCATTCATTGAAGCGTAAAAAGGCTTTGCCACATAATAAAACCCAGGGAGGGGTTGCGTAAGCCCGCCATGCACCCGAACAATATCTCGAGCCATGCAACTCTTTGATCAATTCATATGCCTCGAAACGCTTTATCTCATCCAACATTATAGCAACGAAGCTCTCCATAACATTATCGACGGTTAGGTCGGGATAGTGTAAGTTTGCTTGCCCCTTAATGTATCCATAAGGGTGGATTTTTTTATTTTATTATTGATTGTTCAGGATATGAGCTTACAACATTTACGAGCGAACGCAATTATGGTCTAAACCGTTAACATTCAGTCTCATTATGATGATCCCTGCACGGGATAATCTTCCATCGAAGAATCTTGTATCGCTCTGGCATGGTATTAAAAGATGGAATGGGCTTGAGAGCCCTGCATTTTTCTGAATGGTTGCAGTGGTTCCTTAGGGTTGATACCATTTATCATCCCCCGCTCAATGTTTTTAAAAACTAGTGTTTGAGAATTTTAATGGGTATTGAAAACCATGGGTAATAAGAAAAGCGCTTATTGTTTTTTCTACCCTTTGTTACTTGTTTTATAAGCATCTATTCAAAGCATAATAAATATTGCGCCATCAACTAAAATTCTGAAGGAAGTAAAACATCCTCACATCCTTCAGAATTGATTCAGAGGTAAGGAAATGATTTGCATCAACTTAAAATTGATAATGAACCTCTGATTGTACGCGATATTGAGGTTAAAAGCAGATGGCCTAAAGAACGATTGGGTGTCTACGAATTATACCCAAAATAGTATGCAATCTATTCATCCCCCTTACGTAATTCGTTCTACCATCGCTGGGGTCTCAGTTCCCTCTTCTTTCAAGCCTTTTGTTTTACCGAATGGATAAGGCAAAACAGTTGACAAAAAGAACAAAAGATAGTTTTAAAGAGACTATTTTTTTAAGATATCCTGTAAATGGTTTACTGTTCCCTGTTCTATCCCCATTACGCATTTTATGGTTAACAACTGTGTGAGTCACGGATTATGAACGGGACGGTTTAGGGATTATCATACACCACGAACCTGTAAACAATTGCGTGGTTTTGAGTCAAAAAAATCAATTCGTTAGTCGGTATATTTCACTTTTATTGTGTTTTACGTACTAACGAAATGGCTTGTGAATGAAGGGCAAACTAGAGGGATGTCCCCTTAGTTTATAGAAATTTAAAACAATTTTTAACGGGTAAAAGAGTATTTTTACTCATTGAATTGTAATTATCTTTATAAAAGTAATCATAGGGATTACACTTTATACGAATAGCTTAAACGTTACAGACTTACCAAACCTAAAATTCTTATGATTTTTTTTGTTGAAACGCATAAAATCGATGGTTTTTTAATTCAAGCTCAATTTCCTCTAGAGATTTACCTTTTGTTTCCGGAACCAAAGCGTAAATAAAAATCAGTGCAAGGGTGGAGATCAACGCATAGAGCCAAAACGTATAGGTCGCCCCCAAAGTCTTTACCAAGCTTAGGGTGGTTAGACTCACGATTAAGGTAAAAAACCAGTTGCTGAAGGCACCGATACTCGCCCCTTTTCCACGGATAAACAAGGGATAAATTTCTGAATTGATTAACCAAATACACACCCCAAATGATCCCCCGTTGAACAACATATAAACCGCCAGGCAAGCGATGACGAGGAATTTACTTACTTCGGTCTGTGGCCCATTTCCCAGAAAGAGATACCCCATAGCGATTAAGGCAATAATGGAGCCTGGAACCGTCCAGAGCAAATAGCGGCGTCTTCCAATTTTATCAACCAAGATCCCACCGATGATAGTCATAATGGCAATAATGAATATACTGATGCCCGAGCCAATAATGGCGATCGTATAGGAAAACCCTGCTTGTGTGAAAATAATAGGTGCGTAATAAATTAAGGCGTTATTTCCAGTAATTTGGCAAAACATGGCAAGCGATGCCCCGACAACAATCGCAGGTCGAACCCACGGTTGCATAACTTCTTTCCAGCTCCCTTTAGGTTGATGGCTTACCTTTTTAATGGCCTCGATTTCTTGTTGCGCCAACTGTTCATTCCCGCGTATTCTTTTCAAGATAAGGTAAGCGTCTTGTGGACGTTTTTTCATGACAAGCCAGCGTGGGCTTTCGGGTAAAATACTCATTCCCAGTAACAACGCAATGGCCGGGAGTATCCCCAATCCGAACATCCAACGCCAATGATCCCCCAACTCAAGCCCGCCAAAATACGCTAGCGTAATGCCGGTAATGACCATCAATTGAAAAAAGACAACCATTTTTCCTCGATGACGTGCAGGGGCCAATTCAGCAATATAGACCGGAATGATTTGGGTGGCTCCCCCGATAGGCAACCCCAACAAAAAACGCGAAACAATCAAGCCATTAATAATGGGGGACAACGCACATGCCAAGGACGCAACACAAAACCATACACCAAGAATAAGAAGTGTAGGACGATACCCTAAACGATCGGAGATGGGTTGTGACAGCATACACCCCCCTAGGGCCCCCAGTATGGTTGCACTGGTTATAATTTGTTGTAAAGTAACGGTTAATACAAATTGCTTTGCCAAGCCTAACAAGGCAATGCCAATAATGCCGACGTTATAGCCAAACAATAAGCCCCCTAAGGCGGTAATCGCCGCAATAATAAATACGGCTTTGTTGGATTGATGGGTCTGTTGAGGAATTGTCATACTAGGGTTCCTGATATTCATAGGGTCGCACAAAGGCAATGACGAGGATTATTCAAGATTGGCATGATTTTGAAACATTTGTTCGGAAGTGATTTTCCGTTGATCCATAAGTTCCAAAACAATGGCGTCGTAGATAAGGAAACAAAATTGTTCATAGGCTGAACCCATCGGTTGAAAGGAGGGGGTAAAAGAAGCCGTGGGCTGTCGTTTCGGAGAAGTTCCAGGTAACACAATGACAATAGAAGACAATTGGGCCAGGGTAGAGTGACTATCCAACGTAATACACGCAATGGGAAGGCCGATACGCTTTGCTTGGTGGGCTAATGCCACCAAGCGGGGCGTTTCCCCTGAGCCAGAGGCCAGGATCAGCACATCGTCTTTTTGGGCATGGGGTGCCGTGATCTCTCCCACCACGCTGACGCGAAAATTGAGGTGCAACAAACGGTTGGCGAACGCTTGGACGCAAAGCCCGCTTCGCCCTGCCCCAGATAAAAAAATATGACGAGCTTGTTGAATGGCCGTCAGCAACTCGACAA
This sequence comes from Commensalibacter sp. Nvir, assembly GCF_963921845.1. NCBI lineage: Bacteria > Pseudomonadati > Pseudomonadota > Alphaproteobacteria > Acetobacterales > Acetobacteraceae > Commensalibacter > Commensalibacter sp. Nvir. The sequence continues at coordinate 5,575 of NZ_CAWUGZ010000063.1, forward strand.
AATCCTCGTCCTGGATACGCTCGACATACGAGGATAACTCTTGAAGTATCCGTTGGGTAAATGATTGAATACGCATTGTACATATCCCTTAATACACACATCAATGATTAATAGTCAGAGAGGATGTTTTTTAACGTTCTCACATTCTCGACGGAATCCCCATGAAATAAACACCCCCCGATCACCATGGAAGAAACGTCAGCTTTTTTTAATTCCAAGGCAATTGAAGGCGTGATTCCCCCATCGACTTGAACTTCGATTGGCCGATGGCCGATGCATTGTTTTACCTCGTGAATCCGTTGATACGTGGAGGGGTAAAAGGATTGATGCGCATGTCCAGGATTAACCGACATGATCAAAACCGCATCAATGTGATCCAATACATAGGTCAAGCTGTTCAAAGCGGTCGAGGGATTGTAAGCAATTCCCGCTTTAATGCCCGCAGCCCGTATACGTTGTAAACTATAACAAGGATGAAGCGTGGCTTCGTAATGCATAAAAATCTTATCCACCCCAAGCTCTATAAGGCTCGCGAGCAGTCTTTCCGGTGTATCAACCATCATATGCACTTCAAGTTTCAAGGAAATGTTGTGCTTAATCACCTCAATTTGGCTGGGTCCAAACGCAAGGTTGGGTACAAAATGCCCATCCATCATATCGACATGCACCGCTTGGAATCCCTGTTCTTCTAAAAAAAGAAGGTCGCGCTTCAGATTCATCAGATCGGCTGCGAACACAGAGGGGAGAATCGTGATCATCGTGTTTCGTTACCCATTCCTTCAAAAACTCCATACTCAAATTCGTTAAAATAAGCTGATCATTATGCTCATATGTGCAAATCATAGTATTATATTTTTAATTGAATGCAATATAAAAATAATAAGTTTTTTTTGGATTAAAAACTGGGGGAATGAAAACCGCAATTGATAAAAATCGTTACATTTCAAAATATTAAAGGAAAAAAACGCTGTATTTTTTC
>NZ_CAWUGZ010000064.1:0-4870 GCF_963921845.1 Commensalibacter sp. Nvir
TTAATACAGTGCTTGAAAATTGTAAAATTGCAAAAATAATTCTTTAGTACAGAAATTAAGATTATATCTCTTTACTTCATTTAAAAATAAAAAGGCGCATTGTTATTTTTAAACATTGTTGTTTTACATTTAAAATACAAACTATTGTTTTAAACAAGAACATCCCAGCTGGATTTTTATCCGACGCATAATTAAGAAATTTAATGACTTTATCTTTTAAAACTTTCGCTCAACTGTTATCAGTAAATAGGAAAAATATTTTTCATACAAATAATCCTCTCGTGTTTGATTTGAAAATCAAGAACAAACCAAACGCACTATCAATTTTAAATAATATTTGAATGCTTAGATTTTGTCTCATTAAAAAAAAATTTAAACCTAGAAAACATTTAAACAGCACATTTATTAACTTTATCGGTTTATGCACAATATAATTACTACCCGTATATAAAATACAAACCGACAAATGTCATCCAAACAACAATTATTTAGTATTAAGTAAAGAAATTATTCATCTTTATATTAATTTGATAGAACATTTTCCAAAAACCATACAGAAATAAAACTTAAAAATTCTACTTGCTTAGACATACTTATTGCGAACATTTTATAAAATACCATTATTATAACAAATAAATAACGGGGCTACTTAAAATAAGTACAATAATTTCTTCTATCAGACATAAAAATTCATTTCCTATAATTCCTCTGGATTACGAAGCATTCCATTTTTTTTCTTTTATTAAAAGTTCTTCCCTCTTTTAATTTAAAGCAAAGGAGTTAGTCTTTGGATTATAAAGTGAGAAACTAAACGTTTTTATATATTTCTATTTTAATTATAATACTCGAATCTCTATTACTGATATACGAAATTTATATTGAGCATCCAAACGCATTACGGCTTTACATGTATCTTTTTTTTTTAATATTTTAACCTTTGTTCGATTTTTAAGTTTATCAAAAAAACTACCCCTGTATAAAAAGCATACACAGAGGTAAAATTTATGTTAAGAGTATTACGATATGTACATTTGAAAGAATTCCATTCTGAAAATAACACTTTTCAAGTGTGAAATTATTTCAGATAATTAACAAGGATAATTTACATGGAAACTGAAAAATTTTCCTCTTCAACTCAACAGCAACTCAATTATAACGAGATCGTTTATACTCACTCTAAAATTGTTTCATGTAACGGTAATCATCCTGTATTTGGACATCCTAAAATTTACTTAAAATTTAAATCAGAACAAATCGTCTGTCCTTATTGTTCTAAACTTTTTATTTACCAAAAAAACCCTTTTTCTTAATTGCAAGATCGAATTTATGCTCGGCACCTCTTTTGAAGCAAAACACCTTATACTTGTCGACGGGTCAGGATTCATTTTTAGAGCTTTTCACAGTATACCTTTAATGACTGACCCCCAGGGAACGCCTGTAAATGCAGTGTACGGCTTTACCAATATGATGTTAAAACTCATACGTGAACGCCGAGCCAGCCACATGGCAGTTATTTTTGATGCTGGCAGAAAAACATTTCGTAATAATATTTATCCAACTTACAAAGCGCAAAGACCTCCTCCTCCGGCAGAACTTGTGCCTCAGTTTTCACTTATCAGGGAAGCTTCACAACTCTTAGGTTTACCTACAATTGAAATGACAGGGTGGGAAGCAGATGATCTAATAGCTAGTTATGCCAAAGCAATTGTAGAAGAAGGAGGTAAATGTACCATTATTTCTTCGGATAAAGATTTAATGCAACTTATCAATGATCACGTTTACATGCAGGATCCTATCAAAGAAAAAATTATTAGTGCAGACACGGTTTTTGAAAAATTTGGGGTATATCCCTCAAAAATGATTTCTTTACAAGCATTAATGGGTGATCCAGTCGATAACGTACCTGGCGTACCAGGCATAGGACCCAAAACTGCTGCTGCTTTGCTTAACGAATACGGTGAATTAGAAGATGTGTTGGCTGCTATACCAACCATGAAACCCTCTAAAAGAAAAGAAAGTTTAGAAAACTATCAAGCAAACGCTCGTATTTCTTACCAATTGGTCAAACTCAAAGATGATATTCCTCTTCCTTTAGGTATCGACAAATTAGGATGTTGTAACGAAAACAAAGAAGGCTTAATAGCCTGGTTAACCAAACACGGTTTTCGCTCTATATTGTCACGCTATGCTAAAATTCAGCCGCAAAAGACTAACTTAGCAATCCCAATCCAGACTACTTCCGATCATAATTCTACGGATCAAGATTCATCTACTATATCAGCTACCTATCACAACTATGAAACTATTTCCTCACTAATCCAGCTCGAAAAATGGATAGATTTAATAAAAGAAAACCATTATTGCGCAATTGATACAGAAACGAATAGCCTGAATGCAATTGAAGCAAAACTCATCGGTATCTCTATCGCAGTCTCTCCTGGCAGGGCTTGTTATATTCCCATTCAACACACAGACCAAGAAAATAATATTTTTTTAGACCAGCTTGATTTAAAAATAGTACGTGAAAAATTATCTCCTCTCCTTACAGATACTGCTGTCCTAAAAATTTTTCATAACGCCAAATATGATTGTTTAGTATTAATTTCCAATGAATTCCCTTTACCTATTCCGTATGACGACACCATGCTTATTTCATATGTACAGTCTGCAGGAAAACACCGTCAAAATATGGACGAACTCGCTAAACTATATCTTAGCCACCAAACAATTTTGTATGAAGAGGTAACGGGAACAGGTAGAAATCGTATAGTATTCGACAAAGTTGATCGACAAAAAGCAACAGAATACGCAGCAGAAGACGCAGATGTCACCTTAAGATTATGGCTCCTCTTAAAACCAAAATTAAGAACTGAACAGGTTCTTAGCCTATACGAGCACATGGAGAGACCCTTAGTTCATGTTTTAACCAAGATGGAAGAAAATGGTATTTTAATTGATACAAAACAACTTAAAAAACTCTCTATTGATTTTGATGAAAAAATGTCCCATCAGGCGCAAGAAATTTTTTCTCAAACGCAAGAACAGTTCAACTTAGCCTCACCTAAACAACTTGGTGAGGTACTGTTTGATAAAATGGGTATTTCTGGTGGAAAACGCATGAAGACAGGGGCATGGGGAACGGACTCACGTGTTTTGCAAGAGTTGAGCGATAAAGGATATGATATCGCCGATAAACTATTGGAATGGCGACAATTGGCCAAGCTCAAATCAACCTATACCGATGCATTGGTCAAATGTATTAACCATAAAACCGGACGCGTTCATACCAGTTTTAATATGGTCGGTACGGTTACTGGCCGATTATCCTCCACTGACCCTAACTTACAAAATATACCCATTCGTAGCGAAGAAGGTGTGAAAATAAGAAAAGCTTTTATTGCTGCCCCAGGATATGTACTTATTTCCGCAGATTATTCGCAAATAGAGTTGCGATTATTAGCTCACGTCGCCCATATTCCTCAATTGAAAGAATCTTTTATTAACGAAGAAGATATTCATGCAAGAACCGCTTCAGAAGTTTTCAACGTACCTATTCAAAAAATAGATCCATTAGTTCGAAGACAAGCAAAAGCCATTAATTTTGGAATTATTTATGGTATAAGTGCGTTTGGATTGGCTAAACAGCTAAACGTATCCTCTTCTATTGCTAAAAATTATATAGATACATATTTTAAACGCTATCCAGAAATTAAAGCTTATATGCAAACTACTCAAGAGCACGCCAAAGAATATGGTTATGTTCTTACTCCTTTTGGGAGAAAATGTTGGATTTCTGGAATAAAAACAGCAAAAGGACCCCAAAAAGCCTATGCAGAGAGACAAGCTATTAATGCCCCTTTACAAGGAGGAGCAGCCGATATTATTAAATATGCCATGATTAATATGAATAAAATTATAGAAAATCAAAACATAAATGCAAAAATGCTTATTCAAGTGCATGATGAACTGTTGTTTGAAGTTAAAGAAGAAGAAGCACATGCTTTTGCCACTCTGGTAAAAAAGACAATGGAAAAAGCTGTTCATATATCTGTTCCACTGGTCGTAGAAGCAGGCATAGGGAAAAGCTGGGCCGAAGCGCATTGACTATCTCCTTAAAATAACCTTAAAAAAATTATGCTTTATTTATTTAAAGAAGACGCAAAACAAATGATTTTATATAAAAAAAAATTTTAAACGGTATTGAGAGGTCAATAACCAACGTTACTTTAACGAATAATTACATCCCAGTAATATAATCTACATCAATGTTATAAAATACCTTTTAATTATCTTTGAAGCAAATAAATCGTTTAATGTAATTTTCGTTTATTATACTCATCAAGTAACGTTAGCGATGGTATTTTTAAATTTTATGAATGCTTCATTTCGTATTGCCTATACAATGATTGTAGGAATATTTTGTTAAGAACTCAGCTAAGTTATAAAGGGTTTGAAAGGCAATAATATAAATAAATAGTTTAATACTATACGTGAAAATTTTTAATTCCTGAATTGTTCTTATAATAGAAGAAAACTGAGTTATTGTATTACATTGATTAAATCTAATCTGAGTTCATATTTTTAAACTTAAAAAAGCTATTCGTTTAAAAAATAATTAAACTTGAATGAAAGAACCTACTCATAACAATGGCCGCCAAAAAAAATGAAACCAACCATAATTTTCAGAAACATATTATTATTTTTCTTAAATGATTTTTCTTCTCGTGTCCTTAATAGTATAAATATACAATACAAACATATTTTTGTTTCTCCACACTTTCGTTTAAAACTTGAAATTAATAAGCTTTTCTAAAATTTTTAATTATATAATTTATTCATTGTGCCTGATAATTTTGATTTTTCTTTATAT
>NZ_CAWUGZ010000065.1:0-9426 GCF_963921845.1 Commensalibacter sp. Nvir
GGGTTAAGGATCGTGTTGGCCTGCCCGTTAAACAAAACGTCGTCTATTTGCGTATAAGCATCCACCCCACGCTCTATTCCCAAAAATGCACAAATGGCGTCCAAATACACTCCATAAGCTATCTCCGGGTTAAGCAGGTTGGCACTCTGCGCTATAAACTTCATCACTGAGGTGCGTGCCACCGTCTCTGCTTGCATCAGCGTGCCTTGAGGCGTTGAAGCGTCCAACGACAAATTCTCCCCCAACGCACTGATAAAATCTTGTTGCACTTCCGTTAACAGGTCCGACGTGTCCGCCGTCATTACGCCCGTTTGGGCGTTTTGAAAATAGGTCGACATACTTTACCTTTTCTAGTTGATTAAAATTGGATTTGTGATACTATGAATACATGTATTCATTAAGGAAGAACCTCATGCCAACAACCATAAGATTAGATCCTGACATTGAAAAAAGGCTTACGTTCTTGGCCAACAAAACTGGACGAACGAAAGCCTTTTATATTCGAGAAATGATTCAAAATAGCTTGCAAAATATGGAAGATTATTATTTAGCTTCTCATGTCTCAGAGCAAATCCGACAAGGTAAACACGAAGTTTTGACCACAAAAGAAGTGGAGCAAGAACTTGGCTTGGCAGATTAATTATTCCCGATCCGCGTTAAACGAATTAAAAAAATTAGATAAGCAAGACGCACGCCGAATTATCAATTATTTAACGTTACATGTTCAACCTCTTGAAAATCCAAAGCAGTTAGGCAAAGCGTTAACAGGCAATTTAAAAGAATTCTGGCGTTATCGGATTGGTAATTATCGTGTCATTGCTGAAGTACAAGAAGATAAAATTATTATTTTGATTTTAAGAGTTGCCCATCGCAAAGAAGTTTATAAAGTTAAATCCCTATCATCATAACCGCTAGCCCGAGAAAAAGGCCTGTAGAGGCGCCGGCGATGAGCTCACCCGTTGGTGGAGGATCCATAGGATCACAACCTAAAGAAGGAATATACAAGCCTTTATAAAGCCAGGCCTCATAATAGCCCATGATTGATAAACCACACGACGCTAAAAAGAAGCATCCTAAAATGGGAATAACGAGCAACAAGGCATGAGCAGATAAAAAGTATCCCGCCGTGATAAAAGGCAGCGCTTGCATCAACGCAAGGCGTGATGCCATAACCCAGAGTTTACGCTTAGTAGCAGGCCCTGGATTACCAACCGATACAAAGCCTAAACTTAGACTGTTGCCCCACCCTACACCACGCATCAAACCCGTCAAGCAAGCGATTAGCGCTATAATCATTATGGAATGAACATCCCTAGCAAACACAACGATTAAGGGCAAACACGCTATCCAGCCCCAAAGCAGGCGCGGCAGTTGATCGCCTAGATCCCTTTCCAACCATCGGGAAAGCAACCCGCCTGCCCAACGAAACCCTAACGCCCCCAAGCCAGCGTACAGCACTAACAACACCAAATCTTTAGTGATGCCTAACAGTATGAGCATGATAAGAAATCCTACAAAGTTAGGAGAAAAATAAAGGACTGAATAGCTAAATTTTTTTATAAAAAATCAACGTGAAATAAGTTACAAAATTCTATTGACATATAAGTCCTAACTTATTATTATAAGCTATAACTAATAAAACAATGGGTACACTCAGAACATGTGGATCGTAAAACTAACCAATTGTTTCAATATCTGGTTGTCCAAACAAGATAACGATACCCAAGAAAAAGTCTTAGCTTCTCTTCGTTTGCTAGAAACTTATGGACCAAAATTGTCTCGACCTTATGTCGATACCGCGAAAAACTCTCAATTTCCTAATATGAAAGAATTAAGAATTCAACATATGGGCAAACCTATCCGAGCATTTTTTGCTTTTGATCCACAAAGACAAGCAATCGTTTTGTGCGCTGGATGTAAAACGAATAATAAAAAATTCTATGCTGAAATGATCCATAGTGCTGACAAAGAATTTACTTTGTATCTAACGTTGATGGAGAAACATAAATGAAAACGTTACAAGAAGCAATTGCTGAACGTTCCCCTGATAGTCAAGATCGTATTCATAAACTGGCCAATGAATTAATCTTAGAGACTGGGCTAAGCTTACTAAGAGAACGATTAAACCTATCGCAAAAAATATTAGCGGAAAATTTGGGTGTTTCTCAATCGGCTATTACCCAAATAGAACAACGCGGCAATGAAATTAAATTAGCCACGTTAAAACGCTATGTTGAAGCTATGGGAGGCAAATTGAGCTTGTCTGTAGAATTGCCTACAGGCGATCAGCAAATCTTTCGTATTTAAAATATATGGGCATCTTTAATAAACATAACGAATCGTTTGGTTAACTCTACAAGCCAGTCTACTTTTAATTTATTTTGTATGAGCCTTGTGTATAACTTTTTCTAAGTATAAAGAATTTACGATTTTTTTTACACTTCTCGTTTTAACTATAAAGAATTTGCCATTTTCTTTATAGGATAAAAAAGTTATCCACAAATTATATAGGTTATCCACAGGCTTTTTGGCTTTGGGTTGGAAACTAGCATCGTTTAAAAGAAGCTAAATCCACAAAATATTGTTTTATAATATCGTCTTTTATAATTTTACCCATCACTCATTCCATGGATTAATCAGTTTAACACCTGTAGTTGCGAAATCAGCACTATTTCTGGTGACCACGTTCATTTTATGGTGAAGTGCTGTGGCCGCTATATAAGCGTCACGTTCTGGTTTAGGATCGGGCACATGTAATTGTGCGCAACGAATAGCAATTGCTGTAGTGATGGGTAGGATACGCTCAGAAAATTCGGGCATGACCCGATCCTTCATCCATGTACGAAGCAGTTGCCCTTGCACATTATCCCGCCGTTCCACTCTTGCAATCCCAAGTTCTAAGTCCATTACGGTAATAACAGAAATATAAAGCAATCCAGCATCAATAGTCGAAAACCATTGAACGACATTACGGTTTGCTTTGCCGTCACCCACTTTTCGTAATTCTGAAATCACGTTGGTATCAATTACATACATTATTCAAAATCCACAGTGTTAGGTAGGTTAGAATATTCGGGAATATCGAAATTAATTGTGCTTAATCCTGGCATAGACAAAGCTTCAAGGATCGTTTTCTTCTTTCTTGTTAAACGATTATACTCTTCAATAGTTAACAAAACGTGCGACGCTTTGCCCCGATCAGTAATAAATACAGGTCCGTTTTTAGAAGCTTTTTTAGCACGGGTAACGTCTTGGTTTAATTCCCGACTGGAAAGTGTGGTAATCGGCATGGTAACAATCTTTCCTATTTCGTTATATGCAATTTTCTGTAGTTATGTTACTACAATTCACTTAAACAGACAAGTTAAACTAAAACAATAAGTTTCAGACTAACTATATTAATAGTTTATCATTGCTAAAAGATTAATTTTGTAATAATATTATAACAATAAGCAATACAATGCTTTATGTTTAAAGAGATATGAAAATGAACTTACAAATTAGAATTGACGAAGACCTCAAAGAACAAGCCCAACAAGTAGCCAATGACTTAGGTATGGATTTAACCGCTGCTGTTCGCATTTTCCTAAAACAAATGGTTTATACGCGTGGTCTGCCATTCGAAGTCAAAATACCAAATGCCACTACAATCAAAGCTATGAAAGAAGTGGAAAAGGGAAATCTTAAACCTTTCAATGACCTTGATGCATTATGTAAAGAATTGGATATTTAATGTTAGCCTCGATTGTTTCCTCTGCTTTTAAGAAAGATATCAAACGATTGAAGAAAAGAGGAAAAGATCTATCAAAATTACATAATATACTTACTTTTCTCGTCAAAAAAGAGCCTTTACCGAAACAGTATAAAGAACATTTTTTAATTGGGAACTGGAAAGATTATCAAGAAGCGCATATTGAGCCAGACTGGCTAATCATTTACAAAATTAAAGATAACATTTTATATTTAGTAAGAACTGGTACACATTCTGACTTGTTTTAAAAAGTTCTTACTTCGGCTTGCCCGTAGTTCCACTCCCGCTCTGCACCCCACCATGCACGTGGGAGGTAAGCGAGATGGATCCTGCTTTGACATCCTTGCTGGCACTAACAGATCCATCAATCTGAGTGTCTTTGCTGACATTTAACGTGCCGTTGATGGTAACGTTGGCGTCAATGGTTACGCCTTTATCGGCTTTGATGTGGGTATCACCGCTGGTTACCAAGGTAATGCTCCCATCCTTTACCACAATGCGGGTGCTGCCATCGGTCTTTTGCAACACCACCCCATTGGTTGAGTCAGCTTGCAGCTTTACTTGATTGAACATGTCCGGCACGAACAAAGCGCTGGCAAAAGAATGCTTACGATAGGTCGGTGGCGGTCCTTCTGTTTTATCTTTCAAAAAAGCGTGAACGTCGCGATCACAGGCCAAAATCCAGCCCAAATCCCCTACCGCAATGGGAAAGTTGAGGCTAAACCCGCCTCCTCCTAAGGAAAGAATAGGCAAGTTGTGATAGGTTCCCCGGGAATAGCCTTTGCCGGTAGGATCCACGTATTGAATCTGCGGCGTTACCGAAACAAGCCCTTTCTCGCGGTTCACTTGTTTTACTTTGCATGGCAGCATTACCTGAACATGACTGAATGATTGGCTGACCATCTTTTGTAAGGCAGAAACCGCACTGTTTCCATCTTTAGTAGCAAAATTAACGGCTGAAGGCATGGGATCTCCTTTTTTGTTTTTTTAATGCCACTTCATTGGCCAATAAGGTGGCCACACGCTCTTCCAACAAGGCATCGTAGAGGATAAATAAATCTTCAACGCTATAAACTGTTTCCAATTCGCGTAGCGTCGCATAATGGTTTTGGATCAAAGCCCCTATCATCGAATGCACGTGCTTGCTCACCACCGTTTTGCCTTTTTCAAAGAGAAACTGCGGGGGGATTGTGATCGCGTCAAAGGTAGTAATAAAATCAAAATTAAACGCTTCCACCCGCCCCATCAATTCCTTAAGAACAGTCATAGGGGACACCACCGCTAAAGGATCCAACACATAGTGATCCATTGCCTCAGGGGTATTTAACGCGTATTCCTGATCATTTACTTGTACGGATGTATGCTGCAACAGCGCTTGAGGGGACGCATTGGGTTGTGCAAACAACCGCATGCCTTCTCTTGCTGAAAATTGTCTGCACCGATAGGTTTGGCCAAACAAAATAAAAGTAGTGGAATGAATCATAATTGCGCCTCGCACTGGATCTTAAATTGGTTGTTTCGAGTAGAAAGCGCGTACTTACACAGATACAACACGAAACTTTGCCCATTGAACGGATAAGGGTTTAGATCGCTTTGCAACCGCACTTGTTTGGCCACGGTAATTCGGGGATCATACATCACCTCGAAACTGGCCCCGCGTTCCGTATATTGAGGAATTTGTAAAAACTCGTTAATCAGCACAGGGGATCCTTGCTCAGCGTCTAAATGGTATGTATCCAACTGCATGACATACAAGGTTTTATTATCAATCCACGCCGTTACAAAGGGATAAAACATTAGGTTCAGTTCCACCAGCAACTGATCCCCTGTGGCTTGACCAATTCCAGCATTGGTAATGACTTGGTTGTTGTAATCGGTTTGGCAAATAACTTTTTCAACTTTTAAAAACTCGCCTACCTTATTCGCAAACGCTTCAAAGGTCAGCGAAGCCTCTAGTTGTACAAAATCAAACTGTGACCGGGCAAAATAATTGCTCATCGCGGTAAGCTGCAGCATTAAATCGGGCGGCCCTTTGCGTAGCTCTGCGATCACCACATCGCCTGAAAAAATCGGTTGAATGACAGAGTCATACCCCACTTGGATATCAATCGTTGCCGCCCAGTCTTGAATGGACGGATGTTTTTGGTTGTAGTCGTAGTTAAAGCGATTGAACTCGCTGGTTAAGGGGTTGAGTTGCTCTATGGTCAATCCCGTCAATTGCAACGTTGCGGTTGTCGTCGCCACTTGAGCATTTTTTTCAATTTCCAGATCAATCGCTAACTTGCTTGTTGCTTTTTTGGTGGTACAGGCATCCTCTTTGGCTTGTGCACGGGCTTGGGTGGTGGAGGTATGCCCCAAATCGTCTAGGTAAAACCCATTAGAGCCTTTAATTTGAAACTTGATAATACGCTGTTTGAGATTACTCATGCGATGTTCCCACTGCCGAAATACGCAGCTAGTTTTTGATTGCTGTCTTTATGGTATTCCTTAATCTTTTCTACAATTTTATGATCGTCGTGTGCCCCATGAATGGTATAGGTGTTGTGCTGTACAATAACAGGGGAAGTGCCAGGCGACGGAGTGGGAGAAGACGGGAAAAATTCCTTATTATCCGGCAGGCCTATCGTTCGTTGGGGACCAGTTTGCTGGGCTCGGTGATTAAAATCATCCGTCACTGAATCCAGCGCTGAACCCATGGCGGTCATTTTTTGAGCCTCAAGAGTCGTTTGTTTAAGCAAATTCAAAGTTCCAAGCGTTGGAGGGGCTGATTTTAACGCGTCTTGTCTTTGCTTGAGTATTGCAACCTTTTGTTTGACGAAATAACGCATTTTGTTTTCAGCTTGTTTCAAATCGTAAATCGAGTCGTGGCCTGTATTCATCTGAGGAATAGGAATACCCGCCATTTCTGAAAGCTCACTCGTCGTATTACCTTCCATATAGCCGTCCCTCCCAGTTTTACGACGGGCATAGGGATATGGGTTAGTAGGCGTAAATGCCGCTGGTATGGGTTGAGGGGCACGCAACGGCGTGCGGTGCCGCAAGACATCATCGGCATAGGTTTGGGTTTCTTTGGGCATTGCTTTACCGTTGAGAAATTTTCCCGTTTTAAGCCAATGGTCAATATTGCCTTGCCCCGCGTTGTTGGCCATTAACGCCAACCGCAAATCGTTATGATAATGTCTCAGCAGTTCCCTCAAATGCCGCACCGAAAGATCAATGTTTACCGCAGGATTGATCAACGTATGGGGATCCACCCCATAACCTCTGGCCGTATCGGGCATAATCTGGCCTAATCCAATGGCGCCGGCTTTGGATATCGCCAAAGGATTAAGCCCCGATTCTTGATACAACAACGCTTTAACGATGCTGGCATCCACGTGATAGCGTTGCGCCGCGCCTTGGATCAATCCATCGTAGGACGTATTGGTTACAGCTTTACTTTCTTGTGTTGTTTGTGCGGGGGATGAAGAAACACTGCGGCTATCGTTCAAGCGTTGATTGAATTCCCCTGCCCACGCCGCGTAATAATCGTTGGAAGAGTTCAGCGTCGTGTTTAAGGTCGTTAACGCATCGGTTAATAACGACAGTTGTTGATTGGTCTTAACCGCTTCTTGGGTGTTGCGTCTGGTTTGTTCCTCTTCCCTATGAGCGCGCTCCAACGCCGCTTTGTCGGATTTCGAGCGTTGATCAGGATTGGTTTGCGCAGGCGTCAACAACCAATTGGCTGTCTTGAGCACCATGGTAACGATTTTGTCAAAAGCCATATACAACGAGTCCACAATGGGCGTGAAATAGGTCGACAGCAATTGCCCCAAGCGATGCCATTCTTGTGCCATTTCCGTTTGCGCTTGCTTTAAAGCCGCGATGGACTCTTTGGCGCGTTGACGAAGAATAATCTCTTGATCGGTCAGTTGATGTTGGGAACGCATGGCTTCGGTATTCTTACGCAACGCTTCGATTTCTTGATATTCCAATCCCATATTTTGCCCAATTGCTTGTGCTCGTTCCTCGGTCATTTTGGCAAAAGAGTCGGCTAGATTTTCCAACAATTTTTGTGTTCCAATATATTGGCCTTTATTGTCTCTGGCCTTTACACCGGCTTGATTAAACAACAAATTCTCCCGCGAGGTCACGTTAAAGGTTGAAGCGGCATTTTTTCCCATCGTGCCGATTTTATTCATCAAAGTACTCGCCCCTTGGTTGTCCAAAAACCCACCACTGGCCACCACCAAGGAACGTTGATTGCTTTCCACCTGTTGCGTGCTAAGGCCTAGCTTGTTGCCTAAGCTAAACTGTTGTTCCCACGTATGTTCAAAATCGCTCACCATCTTGGACAACACACAAAAAGTGCCCGCAAGCGTTGCCGCGGCCAATGTTACAGGATTTAGGGCCAAGGCTAGGGCTCCTGCCACTGCACCCCCTCCTGCGGCCACTTCCCCACCTTCGGCAACGGCAACTGCCTCGCCTACCTCGGGCAGAACGGTTTTTTCCGCAACGTTAGTCATTGTGGTTCCCTGCGCAACGGAAGGCATGTCCTCTTCTTTGGCAGAGGAAATCTCCCCATCTTTAGCATCGTTCCCTACTGTTGTTTTTGGCTCTACAGAGGACACGGTTCCCTCTTTAAGCAAAGAAGAGCTCCGCTCTTTAGCATTCACCACCGCGTTGGGGGCATGAATAACCACTGGACCCGTAAGCGTCAGCGTAGAGTTCCCAGAAACCGCAGGGGCAGAGGATCCTTGCTTTAAGGACGTTACCAAAGAAAACGTTTGTCCTTTGGGCAACGTGCTTAAGCGTTGGGTAACCTGGCTTAAAAACCCCAATACCTTGTTGGCTTCGGGTGAGATTTTGGACAATTGATCCAGCACGCTACTGACACTGTGTCCCACATCCCCAACGAATTGCTTAGCACCATCGCCAAACAGTTTTTGCTTGGCTTGCAATTGGTCCAACGCCTGGGCGTTTTTGACATTAATCGAATATTGTAAGATGAATTCGTCCAGTACCGTCATGGGATACCTTTCAATAAAAAAGCCACCGCAACGGGTGGCTTGGTAAAGTAAGATTGATTTAATAGGTTAAAGATATTGAATTAAGCTAAAGTTTTTGAAGCAGTGATTTGAGAAAATTATGATGAAAAAAGTATTTTGGTTCCTCGCAACAATATGTCTACTTAGTGGACTTTCTACTTTAGAGGGAAAAGCAAAAGCAGAAGGACGCTCTCCACCCGTGTGGGGTAAGGATTGTGATTTTTATAAAGATGTTTTACCTGATATCCCTTATACTTATCTTTCCACTCTTTCTCGAGATTCCGAAATTAACAATTTAGTTAATCACAATCAGGAGCCAATCTATACAGTTTTAACCATAAATAATGATATGTTTAAACAACATGAAAACTGCAGCCATCCAAATTATAATACCATTCAATTTTTACTAGCAAACGATAGTTTTGCAAGCTGTCAACAGGATCCATTATGCACAACACATTCATCATATGAAAGTCGATTATGGACACAATTTGACAATGATCCACCAGAAATATTTTTAGTCACAGTTTCGAATACACCATGTCCATCTTTATATTTTAAATCTTATAAATTTATATTAAAATTATTTACGCACGAAAGACTAACTATTCAGGTTCGATTAAAAGACACAGGGCTTCAGTCTTTCGA
>NZ_CAWUGZ010000066.1:0-29439 GCF_963921845.1 Commensalibacter sp. Nvir
CTATACGAATGGATTTATACCTCTTTTAAAGCTCTAGTAATGCTGAGTAACCCAGAGCTTATTGTTATTGTCTCAGTGTATCAAAAGACCAATAAGGTTAGGATTGATGGAGAATAAGGCTCTTACTGCAGTTGAAATATGGACGGACGGAGGATGTAGCCCTAATCCCGGTCCGGGTGGGTGGGGAGTTTTACTGCGAATGGGAAGTAAAGAAAAAGAGATTAAAGGTGGGGAACGACATACTACCAATAATCGTATGGAATTAACTGCGGCTGCTATTGCTTTGGAAATATTGAAACGGCCGTGTATTGTTAATCTTTATACAGATAGTCAGTATGTACGAAAAGGGATTACAGAATGGATGCACGCTTGGAAAAAAAATAATTGGAAAACAAGTGCAAAAAAACCTGTGCTTAATGTTGATTTGTGGCAAAGGCTTGATCAAGCAGCGGATCGTCATCAAATAATTTGGCATTGGGTAAAAGGGCATAGCGGTCATTGTGAAAACGAACGCGTTGATCAATTGGCAACGTTGGGTAGAGAGGAACTCAAAAAGTTTCTGTAATAAATATATTTTAAAAATAACCAAAAATTTTTGGAAAAAATAATGGTGTAAAACTGTTAAGGCTTAATAGCCTCCAACGCTTTGTTGTAATATAGCGCTTCTGTTTCCTCCGGGTTGTCCAGCAAAAGTATCGTAAGAAGCAGAAGGATTATAGGGTGGTGTTACCGGAGCGTTAAAATAAGCTTTTATGTTTGTTCCTGGAATAGTAATGGAAGGCCCATTATAAGGTCGGGCAGGGGACTGACTCGGCGTTGTACCTGGTAAACCTGGTCCTTTTTGTCGGGTAATGCTATCATATTGATTGGTCGAATACGTACCACTATAATCTGCGGGTTGATATTCAGACATTCCTGGTCTTGGGGTAGGTTTGGGCGTTTGAGTTTGTGCAGATGAAAAATTAGATAACCAACCTGCTGTAAAAACACTGATAAATAAAGTTGATAGTGCATAGAACAAAGTTTTATGAACGTAAATCATATTTCGTTCCTTTCTCATACTTACTAAAATAAGATGTTTTTCAAGGTAATCAACGGGAATAGAATGGTCTTGTAAAAAAATACGTTGTTATTGTTTTTATGCCATACGTAATTTAAGCCTGATATTTAGGATCCTAAACGGGTTTTGAAAATTGTTAAACGTGTGGTATTTTTATCCCAAAGAATTTAATATTGTCTATAGTTTGGCATAATTCTCTCAATATAAATCAAAAAATATAAAATATATTCGGATGACCTTATGAGTATCATACCTTGTTCCCTTACTGAATCGGAAATAAAAGAACTTACTCTAGCCGTAGAGGAATTAGAATCGGGAAGAGGCGTTCTTTTGCGTTTGGCCGATATTATGGGAGGGGCGGTTGGGCAAGCATTAAAATTAGGTAGTCATACCTTAGGTTTTTCTAAAAAATGGCAAACTCAATTTCAAAACATTGCTGACATTGCGGTGCAGCAGGCGTTTTCTATTGCTATTACACACATGCCAAATGCGGTTAAAGTGCAGAAAAATAGAAAATACAGGAAATTTCATAAAAAAGCCTTACAAGCTATGGTTGTTGCCTCTGGAGCCCTGGGTGGGTTTACCGGCATTGCTGGAACGTTGCCGGATATAGGGTTTACGACGTTAGCATTAATGAGAGAAATTGCCCGTATTGCACAAGAAGAAGGCGAAAATCTTGAAAACGAAGAAGTTCGTCGAGCTTGTTTAGAAGTTTTTGCGTTACGTCCATTTGGCTATAACAATCAAAATGATAATAATGAAATGGATTTTTTTTCTGCGCGATTGATGTTAAGGGGCCGCCCAATGATTTTACTCATGGCCGACGTTTCCTATCAATATGGACTGAGCCTTTCCCAAAAATTGAGTATGCAAATGATTCCTGTGGTAAGTGCTTTATGTGGTGCCTCTTTAAATGCTGCATTTTTATCTCACTACCAAGCGTTGGCGCGTGTTCATTTTATTGCAAGAAGGCTTGAAAGACAGCATGGTCCGCTAGCTAAAAAGACGATTCAAAGTATTTGTAAGTACGAAAATCAGGCAGATTCTTCATTTAATTAAATTCGTTATGTAAAATTATTGTTTAGGATCAAGGTTATAAATTTTAGCGAAAAATTGATTTTTAATAATTAACAACACTTAGGTAAGTTATATGAGATTACGTACTATTTTTAGAGTTTTTTAACTTGTAAAATACTGATCTTTAATAGGAATTAATTTTTTTAAAACAAATGCACAATTGTTATGTACAAGGTTTTAATAATACATCTCGATTAGGGTGCTGTTGTTTGAATTTAGAATAGATCTGCTTTAGAAACTTTATTAAATTGTTTTAAAATCTAAATAAAAGCTTATTTTGAAAAGTTACAAAGCGTTTAGTGCAAATAGCGTGGAAAAATAATGTACATTTTGTTAATTTGAATTAATTTATGGGTTGTTTTAAAAGGTGCCATCATTGAAATTATTTCGATTAAACTCAAATTTTCTTTTTAATTGTTTATATTCATCGTTTTTATATTTAAACGTTAGCATTTGTTCTTTCATCAGTTTTCCTTTCAGTTATGCTCAAACTGATGAGGTTAAGGTACGTCCTTTATTTGCGCCAATACGAGACGTCACTGTTGAATATGCGGTACAAATTTCAAATTCTCCTTTGTTGCAAAAACGTAAAATCTATTTTTCTAAAACAGGTAAAATTTTACGCATTGATGGTCCACAAAACATTGGAGCGACACTCGTAGATACTGAAAAACAAACGGCAACAATTATTGCCAATAAGCCAAAAGTTTATGCAGTTATTCCCAGTAAGTCTAAGCAAAATGGGTTATTCATAGACAGTTCGATGTATTTTGAGAAAAAAAAAACGGATCGAGTTTTAGGAATCCCCTGCCAAATTTGGAAGGCGAAGGGTAGAGCAGGAAGTGAAGAAATTTGTGTAACCCGTGACGGAGTTTTGTTAAGGCAAGAAGGGGTTGATGTTGATGGTATTGAAGGGAAAACAGTGGCATTATCGGTTGATTATAGCCCTTTACCTCATTCCGTTTTTGAAATTCCCTTAGGATATCAACAAGTAAAATTACCTCAACGAAAAGGAGATAATCCCAAACTGATCGCTCCTGATAGTCAAGGACAACCCCTGTCCCTCATCAAAGCAAGTCAAGGTAAGGAAGGTATAAACGTTGATCGTTCGCATAATCCATATATTACGCCGCAAAGAGACGTTGATGTTGTTTATGCTATTGCGGGTGCAATGCCAGGTTTGCCACCTTTTCATCAACGTATGCGTTGGTCAGCATCCTCCTGGCAGCAGCGTATCGATTCTCAAGGATTGGATACCTATATGATTACCGATTATAAACAAAAAAAATTAATCGTCGTAAATCCTGTTTTGAAAGTAAAAACCACATCCCCTGCACCTGGCGAGAATGTTTCAGAACCAGGGTTAAGACCTTCTGGAGACTATATCAAAGTCGGTGAAGCAACCGTTGCTACCTTTCCTTGTGACGAGTGGCGAATAAAAGACAGTGAAGGAAACATGAATAATATTTGCTATACGAAAGACGGCGTCATGTTAAGGGTGGTACGCAACAATATTCCTTTAATCTTGGCTCTAAAAGTGAATTATAAAACCCAAGATGCGCATATATTTGAAATACCTACCAATCTTAGGGAGTTAGCCCCCGCGAGACCGTAGAATCTAACCAAATAAACTAATTAAAACGCTTAACCGTTTCAAGAACAGCTTCAACATGGCCAGACACTTTAACTTTTGGCCATCGTTTAAGGATAATTCCTTTTTCGTTAATTAAAAACGTTGTGCGCTCGATACCCATATATTTTTTACCATACATGGATTTTTCAACCCATACCCCATAAGCTTCGGTAACCGTTCCATGCGCATCTGAAGCAAGGGGGAACGTAAGGCTGTATTTTTTAGCAAAGGCTTCGAGCTTTTGGATAGGATCTCTAGACACACCAATTATAGACACATTCATCTTTTTGAATTGTGATTGATGTTCTTCGAACGCGCAAGCTTCCTTCGTACACCCGGAAGTATCTGCTTTTGGATAAAAATAGAGTATGAATTTTTTCCCTTCTAGCTCTGATCGACAAATAGAATACCCAAGATGAGTAGGCATCGAAAAATCTGGAGCTTTAGAACCTTCGGTTAATGGGGACATTGCAATATCTTTTCTTAATAAATAAGTTTTAAATAATTCTTTTCAGAATGGATTTGTTTTTATAAAGGGTCAATCAATATGACCGATATAGTGGTTAAAAAGTTTTCTTACATGTTGAGCAATTTTAAGCGATTTCGTTTCAAGATCTTCTAAAGAAAGATGTTCTTTCTTACTTTCAGGACAAAGATGGTGTTTCATAATTTTAAAAATAGCTGATGTTAATTCGTCGGCAAGATTTTTGGGAGGATTTTTTCCAAAAAATATTCTTAACAAGCCTTGTAGATTGCGCCAAAATTCATCTGCATGAATAAGGAACTCTGCATCTGCTTGCTTCAAATAGCCTTGCCTAGCCAATCGTTTAAAAGCAAATCGTGTACAAGGATGTTGAGCGGTCGTATCAGCTGCAATTAGTTGCAAAGCCTGTGCAATAAATTCCACCTCCATAAGACCCCCGTTAAGATGTTTAACGTCCCAAGGGCTCGAAGGTGGTGAATCCTTGATAAGCCTTTGCCTCATTTGTTTCACGTCTTCAAGTATTTGTCGGTCGTTTCTTGCATTCGGGGCATGAGACAGCGCATGCGTTATGGCTTTAGAGACGCGGAGCCTCAAACAATGGGATCCCCCTATTACCCTAGCCCTGGTCAGTGCCATGCGTTCCCAGGTCCACGCTTTCTTTTCGTGATAGTTTATAAAAGAGCTAAGAGAAACGGCAACTGGTCCTTTGCTTCCAGAAGGTCTTAACCGCATGTCTACTTCATAAAGTGATCCTGAAGCCCTTGCACTGGTTAAAGCCGTGATAAATTTTTGTGTTAAACGGATATAATATTGATTGACGGATAAAATTTTCTGACCTTTGTAAGGTTGGTGAGATTCATACGGGTTGGGAATAGAAATTTCACTCTCTTGGACAGTTTCAGGATGATCATAAATAAGCATGAGATCAAGATCTGATCCAAAGGCCATTTCCCAAGAGCCAGCTTTACCTAACACAATAATACACATGCTCCCGCCGGGGACAGTGCCATATTTTTCTTGATGTTCCTGGGCAATTTTATTTAAAAGCGCGACCATAACAGCATTTGCCATAGAGGTTCTAAGAATACTCGCTTTATTTAATGTGGATTGGTTTTCTATACATGCAACGGAGATACGAAATTCTTCACTGCGTACTAATGTATAGAGAGGAGGTATTGCGTCAGAAAAAGTGTTAACAGGATCGAGGTATTTTTGAAGTGTTTTCTTTAAGTTGATTCTAGTTTTAAGAATATCGGCTTCAAGCAAAACGTCAATAGCGCAGGGATTGTTAGCGATAAACTCTGCAATAAAGGGCGAAATGCTTATAATTTTGGCTAGACGTCCGATTAACGCAGGGTTTCGTTCGAGGAGAGACAAAAATTGTGTACTTGCGCTGTGTTTTTCTAAAATATTGTCAAAACGCTGTAAAATGAGAAGAGGATTTTTTTGTGATGAAAAAACATCTAATAATTGTGGTAAAATTTTTTCTAATAAAGAACGAGCCCTTGGTGTTCGTAATGTTCTGGGTCTATTGTGGTGCCAAGATTGTAGAATTTGAACGGCTTCGTCTGGGATTTTTTTTTCTTTGAGATAACATTTAAGCGTATTTAACGGTAAGTCTAGTATTGGCGTTTGTTCGTTTTCAGGAGAGGAAAATTCATCTTTGAAAATACAGTGAACTTGATACAACGACGTGCATAGGTCTTGAACCAGTTTGTAGGGAGTATCGTAGCCTAAAAATATCGAGAAATTTACAAAATCTTGTCTATTTTGTGGTAGAGAATGGGTTTGAAAATCCTCTCGCATTTGAAGTCTGTGCTCTATTTTACGCAAAAAATAATACGCGTGGATTAGTTGTGTTGCTTTTTGTTCAGGAAACAAAGCTTTCAACGAAAATTTTTTTAAAGCATTCACCGTCGCTGGATCTCGTAATTCAGGAAAACGTCCTCCCCACACCAGTTGTAAGGCTTGTGCACAGAATTCAATTTCTCGGATGCCACCATATCCGAGTTTAACGTCTCGACCCAGTAACCAATTCATGTTTTCATGTGCATTAGTCTCTGTGAAAAAAAAAGACGAGTTCTCTGTGTTAAAATTTTTATGGTGATCAATTCTTTTTTTAATGGTGTGGATATCATCAATAACTGAAAAATCTAAATGCCTACGCCATATAAACGGTCGTATAGTTTCAAGGAATTCATACCCCGCGTGTATGTCGCCTGCTACTGGTCTAGCTTTACTCATGGCGCTTCTTTCCCATGTTTGTCCCATACTTTCGTAATAACTGATGGCAGCGGGAAGGGATACGGCTAATGGCGAAGAGGAGGGATCAGGTCTTAATCGAAGATCTGTACGAAACACATAGCCATTTTCGTCTCTTTCTTCCATTAAGGAGATTAAGTGTTTTGTCATTCGAACAAAAAAAGTGCCCAAATCTTCATGATTATCGTGTTGATTGGGGTCATAGAGTATAATAAGATCAATATCTGAAGAATAATTGAGTTCTTTTGCGCCGAGTTTGCCCATACCCAGTATAATAAAGCCACTTTCCTTAGATGGGTCTTCGATATCTTTTAGTTTAATTTTATGAGAAAGAGAAGCGTGATACAATAAATGGTTAAGAGCGATATGTAAGGTAGTTTCTGCTAAAGTACTAAGGGTCAAGGTTACTTCTTCTAAAGACCAAATGTTGCCTATATCAGCGATTGCACAACATAAAGCAATTTTTTGTTTCGTTGTGCGTAATAGTCTAGCAATTGCTTGTCTGCTATCTTGGAATGAATAGGTGCGAAGGTATTCAAACGTTTCAATGCAGGCTTCATGAGGATCAGAAGCGAGAATAAAATCAAAAAAATCAATATGTTTAAGAATAAGGTTGGATAGGTAAGGACTATTCCCACCCATAGCTTTGATAAATTCTATAAATTTTGTCTGTTTTAAAACAGTTGGATTTTTTTTCTCTTTTGTCCAAACTCGTTTAATGTCTTCCAAAAATTGATTGGCAGCATCTATATTTGCAGGAGCCGGCCAATTTTGATAAAGCCAGTGTTGAACATGGGTTAATTGAGTAGGCATTAGAAAAATACCTTTTGTTGAACTGTTATTAAGTACACGAGCGTTAAGTAAAATATGCAATTAAAAAAAGAACAAGACGAAAAATTAAATTCAGATAAGGTAAAAAAATATCGATGGCTTAGAAAGGTATTACTAACCTTTGCTACAATTTTTGGTTTTTTTGGATTGTCCTTAATGGTTTTGGGTACTTATCTAGCCACTCAACCTGTTGATCTTACATTTTTTGCAAAACATTGGCTTCCTGTGCCTGTTATTCACGGAGATAAAGGCACGGTTGCCGGTAAGCTGACGTTCAATCAACTCGTTGTTGCTTGGCCAGTACAAAAGCAAGGATTGATGGCCCCTTTATATATAGAGGTTCATGGTCTTCGATTATTGGATTCCCAAGGACATGTTAAGGGTTGTCTGGATTATGGCCAGGTAACCTTACCTATCTTACCTTTATTTAAAGGAGAACTAACCCCTCAATCCATAAAAATATCAAGAGCTTCATTAAATTTAAAGAAAACTTTAGACAATCACATTGTTTTAGATGTGTTAAATCAAAAGACAACACATCGTCACTCAAAAGCGTACCATAATTTTTATAATCTAAAATATGTTGAGATCCAAGACGGGAATTTAAACCTGAGCGATGTTTCAGGAAAAAATGTATTACAAGTAAAAAAATTGAACATTAACGTACGGCAAGAACAGTACACGCACTCCATTGCTTTTCTAGGTAAAATGTCGACCAATGTTTACGTTAAAAATCAGGTTATAACGCTGGTGGCAGAGAGCTTGCCCCCTATGGTTTCTAATAGTCAGCATAATTTAGTAGATGCAAACCAAGAATTAAATTGGTCTGTGAAAATTTTTAACGTCAATCCATCTACTGTTGAGAGCATTTTTCCCATCTGGAGTGACCTTAAGAAATTTGATGGTTTTATTAATGCTCAAGCGTTATTAAAATTAAGAACCATAGACATAAAAAAACCTTTTAAATTGTCGCAACTCGAGTTGAAGCCTCATTTGATAACACTAAATATGCAAATGGGGCATGGGTCTGTTCAGTTAAAAAATCAAGTAATGTACCCTTCTTCTATTCATGCGCAAATAACAGCGGATTTCACTAACGAATTAAAAAATCCTTTGCTGATTAAGGTGGAACAATTCGAAGTACAATTACGCTCACCCCAAGCCTTAACTAACGATAAAAGTGGCCCTTTGCTGCAATTTAAAGGGTATCTTCATCTTTCGCAGCTCTTGAATGCTAAGAACATGGACCTTGGGTTGGATTTTTACAGTCTAACCTTAAAATTTCAAACCTTACATCATTATTGGCCATCGTTTGTTGCAAAAGGTGCGTATGCCTGGGTTACCAAAAATATTACCCATGGTATTGCGCACAATTTTCATCTTGTTGCTCGACTTACTAGCGATAAAGGGTGGGAATATCTGAATGTCACGCATCTATCGGGTGGTATTGAACAGGCAGAGCAGATGCAAGTATATTGGTTAAGGCCAGTACCACCTTTACAAGATATGAAAGCACAATTAATTTTTGTGGATCCCGATCGGATCAAAATACAATATCAGGGGGGGTATCAAATTGTTTATCCCAAAAATAAACCTACTAAATCTTACAATAAACTATCTGTTCCTAACGGAGAAATGTGGATTACTGGGCTAAGTAAGCATGATGAAATGAGTACGATTACCACCACGATTAAAGGATCTTTGCAAAATATCATAGCATTGTTGTATGAGCCTAGATTAAAGTTATTATCTCGTCATCCTGTTGGCTTCAAAACGATTTCTGGGGAGGTCAAAACGTTTTTACGCGTCGAACTGCCCTTGAAGAAAGATGTGAAAATTGAGCAAGTAAATATTTCGGCACATAATAAAATTAACGATGCACATTTGGCGGGTGTTGCGTTAGGAAAGGATTTGCGAAATGCCGATTTAATGGTGGATGTGGATACAAAGCATCTTGTGTTATCAGGCAATGGCTTATTCTCTACCTTTCCTGTTGATCTTACGTATACGCAAAATTTTTCCCATCAAAACCGTTCAAGTATTATTGAAAAAGCACATATGCATTTGCAAGTATCTCCTGAGGCGTTACAGAGATCAGCAATTGATTTGTCGGGTAATTTTTCGGGACAAGCATTTCTCGACGCGGATTATATAAAATCATTCGATAAAAAAGCTTCGGTAAAACTCAATCTTAATTTAGGTCCTTCTGCGATATCTTTACCACTTTGGAATAAACCCTTAGGACAACAGGCCATGGTGTCTGTTAAAATTTTATTGGATGATGATCATTTAAAGAGCATTCAGCAACTTGCTGCGTACGGCAAGGATTTATCGTTGCAAGCAAATACTGTGGTAAAAAATGAAACCATTGAGCAAGTTTCGCTGGAACATTTTCAAATAGGAAAATCAACCGGTACGGCAGTATTAAATTTCCCGTTAAGCAAAGAAGCTTTAGAAAACCCTTCCCAAGGCACTGTACGTTTATCGATAAAAGCACAAGATTTAGATATTAGCGCATTTGCTCGTCAATATCTTAAGGGTAAAAGTAAAAAAGAATTTGAAACAAGTAAATCCAGTGCCATTCACGTACCAATAGCGGTTACAGGGCGATATGATGGCCCCAGAGGAAGAAAATGGATCGTAAATTTGCAGACAAGAAGAATTTTTTATGAAGAGAATAAGTTTCTAGGCGATGTAACGGCTTATCTAGAATACGATGGAATAAGATTAATGCATCTATCGTATGGTATGCGAAAACCTATCGTTGCCACCGCGTCTCTTTTTTCAGTAAATCACATGCGAAGGTTTCATTTGGAAGCCCAAGATTTTGGTAAGGCTCTTGCCGTCGTTGGCATATCAGCGAAACTGAAAGGGGGGCATTTGGTGCTTGAGGGAAGATTGGATGACAATGAATCCAGTGCACCGTTTCGTGGAAAAATTTACGTAAACGATATTACATTGAATGATGCCCCTTCCACACTTCTTAAGTTAAGTGATGCTTCTATTTACGGTTTGTTCAAGCGGCAAAAAGCCAAAGAAATTATTATTGATAGAATTGAGGGATTACTTTATTTTAAGGATGGTATATTCCAACTATCGGATGGTTTAATTCATAACGCTGAAATAGGCGCAACCCTTGCCGGTAATATTGACGTAAAAAATTCCTTTTTGGATATGAAAGGAACCATTGTACCCGCTTACGCAATTAATAGTTTATTAGGAGGGTTGCCTGGGGTTGGTTTTTGGTTTAGTCCTGAAAAGGGTGGAGGATTCATTGCTGTTCCCTTTAACATCAAAGGACCGTTTGTAAAGCCTCGATTTGAGGTATATCCTTCTCGTATTTTTACACCTGGTGCGTTAAGAGAATTTTTTAGACCTTAAATTTCCGAAAAAGATAATATTTATGATTGATTTAGTATTAATCGCCTCAAATTTATTCCTTTTGGGGGTGGTTGTAGTTTTATTTATTCTAAAACAATCCAGTTCAAATCCTATTAAAAAAGATGAGTTACTCGAAAAAATTTCCTTTTCATTGGAAAAGGAGCTTAGTCAACGATTGGCCTATCAAGAAAGCCAACAACGGCGTTTTGAAACTATTGAAAGAACATTGTCTGAGAAACTTTATTCAATGAATAACGATTTAATCAAGGAACAATCTGCATTAAAACTAGAACAGGTAAAAGCAATGCAGAATCTTTCTGAAGAAAATTCAAAAAACCTAATGCAGTTACGACAAACGGTGTCTGAACGTTTGCATTATGCGGTAGAAGAGCAAATGCAATCTTCGTTTCAAAGAGTTTTAGAACAATTTTCACAAATCCAAAAAATGGTGGGAGAAGTAAGCTCGATTACGGTTCAAATAGGGGATTTAAAACGTTTATTTAGTAATGTAAAAACACGGGGTGGCTGGGCAGAGGCACAGTTGCGTTCCATTTTAGATGATATTTTACCGACAGGGGCCTTTGAAACCAACGTTTATTTACGAGAAGGTAGCAAAGAAGTTGTTGAGTTTGCAGTTTATATGCCTGCTCAAGGTAAGATTAGACCTTTATTGGCCATTGATGCCAAATTTCCTACCGAATCTTATGAAAAAATGATTCAAGCGATGGAGCAGGGCGATAATCAGGCAGAACAAAATGCCAGAAGAGCTTTGGAAAGTACAGTAAAACAAGAGGCAAAAAAAATTGCTTCAAAATATATATTGCCGCCACAAACGGTAGATTTTGCCATTTTATATGTGCCTACCGATGGATTATATACAGAAATTGCACGTATACCGGGTTTAATTGATGAGATTGGTCGTATTCATCAAGTTTTGGTTATGTCTCCCGCCTTAATGCCGCCTTTATTAAAGACTATTCATCTTGGCTATGTTTCATTGGCTTTAGGGGAAAAGACCGAGTTTATTTCCAAATTACTGGGTAAAACTCGTCAAGAGGTTGCTAGAATTGATAGTGTTTTTGAAAAATTACTCCGGAACACAGAAGCAATGACGTGCACGATTTCTGAAGCCAAACGAAAAACGCAAAAGCTTACGCAAAGTTTACAAGAGATTGGTAATGTCGAAGTTGATTCCTAAAACATATTATACATTTTTATTTTTAGTCAAATTTCGTAGGGTTTAATTAAGCGTCGTTTTGTCAATTTAGAGTGATTTTTTTAATTTAGTGACGGAGCATCGTATCACGTGAATGCCATCGTTATAACGGCTTTAAAACGTCCATACACTTTTGTGGTGTTGGCAATTTTAATTTTGGTTTTTGGTGTTCTTGCTATTTTTCGTACACCTACGGATATATTTCCTGATATTAAAATTCCTGTTGTTGCAGTCGTTTGGAATTATACAGGACTTATGCCAGAGGATATGTCAGGACGAGTGGTTTATTATTATGAACGCACGCTTACGTCGACGGTAGATAATATTGAACATATTGAAAGTGGCTCTTTTTATGGCCGTGGTATTGTAAAAATTTTTTTTCAACCCGGAACGGATATTGCTGTAGCACAAACGCAAATAACATCTGTGTCTCAAACGGTGTTAAAACAAATGCCTCAGGGTATGACACCCCCTTTGATTTTGACCTATAATGCCTCTTCTATACCTGTTCTAATGCTAAAAGTTTCTTCTGATAGCATGACCCTTTCGCAATTGTATGACATGGCATCGAACCTTATACGGCCTGCATTGGTTTCAGTACCAGGGGCAGCGTTGCCAGCACCTTATGGAGGGGTTTCCAGTTATGTTCAGGTCGATTTAGATCAAACCCGTTTGCTGTCTCAAAATTTAACAGCTTCGGATGTAGGACGAGCTTTAAACAAACAAAATATTGTTTTACCTGCGGGAGATCAAAAAATTGGTGCCATTGATTTCATGGTTCAGACCAATGCCACGCCGCGAGCTGTAGAGGAATTTAATAATATTCCTATTAAAAAAGTTGGCAATGCGGTCGTGTATCTTCGAGATGTGGCATGGGTGCATCGTGGTGGACCTCCACAAACCAATCTGGTGTTGGTCAGAGGGCACAACGCGGTTCTAATGGTCGTTATGAAAACGGGTGATGTCTCCACTTTGCGCGTTGTTTCCGGTATAAAAAACTTATTACCAAAAGTAAAAAGAACCTTACCGCCTAGTGTGAAAATTGACATTATTACCGATGCTTCAACCTTTGTAAAAGACTCGGTTGACAATGTTTTGCATGAAATGCTCATGGCAGCTCTATTAACCAGTATCGTTGTTATTTTATTTCTGGGTTCTTGGCGATCAACGTTAATTATAGCAACCTCCATCCCCTTGGCCATTTTATCTGCACTTATTGGCCTTCAACTTGTCGGGCAAACCATAAACGTTATGACTTTAGGGGGGTTAGCCCTTGCGGTAGGTATCTTGGTGGATGATGCTACGGTTATGATTGAAAACATAGACACCCACTTAGATATGGGAAAAGATCTTTATGATGCTATTGTAGAAGCTGCCAATCAGATTGTTATCCCTACCTTTGTTTCCACATTATGTATTTGTATTGTTTGGTTCCCTTTATTTGAATTAACTGGCGTAGGGGGATGGCTCTTTATGCCTATGGCTGAAGCAATTATATTTGCTATGATTGCTTCGTTTATTTTATCACGAACGTTGGTGCCAACAATGGCATATTATCTTTTGCCAGCGCAAATTGCGGAACATAGTAACCCTTCTTTATCCCCGTCTTTTTATAAAAGATTTTTAAAAGCATTCGATACGCGTTTTGAAAAATTTAGAGAACGTTACCAAGCGTTATTGGAGTATTTGCTTTCAATACGAAAACGATTTATTTTAGTTTTTTTGATTTTTTCACTTTTATCGGTTTCTTTAGTTTTATTTATTGGTGAAGATTTTTTCCCAGAGATTAAGTCTCCAGAACTTGATTTACATATGCGTGCCCCTTTGGGAACGCGTATCGAAGAAACAGGAAAGATTGCCTTTTTAGTTAACCAGGAAATGAAAAAATTATTACCCGGTCAAATTAAAGGGATTGTGAATAATTGCGGTTTGCCGTTTAGTAGCTTAAACCAAGCTTTTATTGCCACCCCTACGATTGGATCTCAAGATTGCGATGTGACTATTTCTTTAAACAACCAAAAATCCCCTGTGTCCGAGTATCGTCAAATTTTGAGAAAAGGATTACGGGAGAAATTTCCTGGCACTGTATTCTCGTTTATGCCAGGGGATATAACAGCAAAAATTTTAAATTTTGGTTTGCCTGCACCTATTAACGTTCAAATCGTTGGTCGTAATTTACAAAATAATTATGAGTTTGCCAAAAAATTATCTCAGAAATTACAGCTTATTCCTGGAATTGCTGATGTGCGCGTGCAACAAACGCTTACCACGCCGACCTTAATGATTAACACCAATCGGTCATTTGCTCTTACTACCGGTCTCACCGAAGCAGATACTGCGAATAATGCTTTGGCGACGCTATCGGGGAGTGGTCAGGTTGCCCCTTCGTATTGGCTTGATGTCAAAACAGGGGTATCCCACTTAGTGAATATACAGACGCCACAATCCGATTTGCAATCCATGAATGACCTTGAAACTATACCAGTCAATGGTTTTGATAGTGCGAATGGTAAAACCAAAACGCAAATTTTAGGTTCTCTTAGTCGTATTACCCAAACGGGCAGTGGAGGCGAAGTGTCTCATTATAATATCATGCCGGTTTTTGAAATTTACGCGAGCAATGAAGGTCGAGATTTGGGATCCATCAGTACTGCTGTGAATAAAATCGTTAAGGAGGTAACCCCGAAACTGCCAAGAGGATCCGCTATTGCAATTCGAGGTCAAGTCACCACGATGTATAATGCTTATACACAACTTTTAGGTGGGTTAGGTTTGTCTATTCTTCTGGTTTATTTGATTATTGTGGTGAATTTTCAATCTTGGCTTGATCCTTTTATTATTATTACTGCTTTGCCTGGTGCTTTGGCAGGAATTGCATGGGGATTGTTCATTACGCATAGTTCTTTATCTGTTCCTGCCCTAACGGGTGCAATTATGTGCGTGGGAACAGCGACCGCTAATTCTATATTGGTTGTGGCGTTTGCTCGCGAGCGCCTGGCCGTGCATGGAGATGCCATCTTGGCTGCAATTGAAGCGGGATATGGTCGTATTCGACCTGTATTAATGACCGCTTCCGCTATGATCATTGGTATGTTACCCATGTCATTAAGTAATACACAAAATGCACCTTTAGGCAGGGCAGTTATGGGAGGGTTAACGGTTGCAACCTTTGCAACATTGCTTTTTGTGCCTTGTGTTTTTGCCCTCTTGTATCATCGTGAGAATAAAGGAAACAACTGATGGCTGGGTTTTCTAGGAAAACAAAAATTATTACCATCGCGGTGGTTATAGGTATAGTCTTGTATACGGGAATAGAACTCATGCAACGACATGATACCGTACATGAATTGGCCAAAGAGGCAATTGAAAGTTCAATTCCAAGAGTGCAATGTATTCAACCGCAACCCGGTCCTAAAGTTCGTAATTTAATTTTGCCAGGTGATATTTATGCTTGGTATCAAGCCCCTATTTATGCCCAAGTATCTGGGTACGTTCAAAAATGGTATAAAGATTATGGGGCTACGGTCCAAGCGGGGGATGTCCTAGCGACCATTGAAACGCCTAGCCTTGATGCCGAATACGAAGCCGCTAAAGCAAATTTAAATGTAGCACGAACGCGTTTTGAATTGGCTAAAGTAACCGCACAACGTTGGAAGGCCCTTTCTGGAACTAAAGCTGTTTCACAACAAGAAGTGGATGTTCAAGTCGCCAATGCTAAAGTTCAAAAAGCTCTGGTGGACGCGGCTAGTCATGAAGTGGCTCGGTATGAAGCGTTGCAAGCGTTTAAAAGTATAAGATCACCGTTTAATGGAGTGGTAACGTCCCGTTTAACGGATATTGGTGATTTTGTTAATAATAATGGTGATCTCAGTCATCAAGGAAAAGCGACTGAGTTATTTACGGTTGCGGATATACAGAGACTTAGAGTTTTTGTAAATGTACCCCAGGATTATTCCTCTATTCTCAAACCAGGGTTAAAAGCTGAGTTAACCGCACTGCAATATCCTGGTAGAATCTTTAAGGCTAATTTCTTGACTTCTGCACGCGCCTTTAGTGTAGCCACTCGTACGGTAACCACAGAGTTGACCGTAGACAATGTTTCTCATCTTTTATGGCCGGGGGCGTTTGTAAGGGTTCACTTTATCGCACCGAGCGATCCACACGTTTTGATTGTACCCGAACAAGCATTGATTTTTCGTGCGCAAGGAATGCAGTTAGCCGTAGTAGGATCTGATAATCGTATAAAATTGCGTAATATAGAATTGGGTAATAATCTTGGCAAAACGGTTCAAGTCTTATCGGGCATAAGCAAAACCGATCGAATTGTAAACAATCCTTCGGCAGGTTTGCTTGATGGTCAAGTGGTAAAAATTGTTGAGTCAACTCCTGGGTATAATGATGATTTCCATGCGACGGAACAGGCTACGTCTAAAACCGATGCAGCAGCTTTAAAGCAAAATTCAGTCCAGCCTGATGAGGGGCAACAACCTTGATGGTAAGCTTGCGTTATTTTAAAAAACTTCTGAGAGTACGTTTAGGATTTTTTCTTTGTCTTACAACGCTTGTTGGTTGTGATTTGGCACCTAACTATCGTCCAACACAATTTATTTTACCGGATTCATGGGAAGGTCAAGCACCCTTTAATAAAGCCAATCCAGCCGATGCAATCCCTAAAGGGAATTGGTGGATAGTATACAACGATTCTACTTTAAATAAATTTGAAGAGCAACTTGATAAAAGCAACCCTAATTTACAGGCTATGGCAGAGGCGTTTATACAAAGTCGTGCTATTTTAGGAGAAGTTAGATCTCAATTGTACCCTCAATTAAATTTGCAAGCAGGTGGGGGAAGGTACAGAGAGTCGAAAAATAAATTATTCCGCAGTCGACAAAGCACATCGATGTTGACCGAAAACAACACGCAATATCAAGCGGCTGCATTTTGGGAGTTGGATCTTTGGGGAAGAATTCGTAATCAAATCAAGATGCAACAAAGTCTTTCTCAAGCGAGTGCCTCGGATTACCAAGCTGCAAAATTAAGTTTGGAAGCGGATTTAGCTAGAAATTATATGATTTTACGTGGATACGATGGTCAAGCTGAAGTTTTGAAACAGACAGTACAGTATTACGAAGCGGCGGTTGATATTACCCGTATGCGTCAAGTAGGGGCAATTGCAGCCGGTATTGACGTAGCCAGAGCTGAAAATCAATTAGAAATAACCAAAGCACAATTAACAGAAGTACAAGCTCAAAGAGATAATGTTGAGCATGCGATTGCTGTTTTAATTAACCATGTGCCTATTGGATTTCATATTGCTGCGGTTAAAAGTAACGAGGATATGAGAATTCCTAATATTCCTATGGAGGTCCCTTCTTCTTTGTTGCAACGGCGGCCCGATATTGCGAGTGCAGAACGTCAAATGGCTGCTGCTAATCGGGCGATTGGTGTTTCCAAAGCAGCTTTTTATCCTGATATAGCCATTAATGCATTAGGGGGGTTTGAAGACAAAGGATTTGGATTAGCAAATCTGCCTAACAGTATGTGGTCCGCAGCTATACAAGGGGTTTTACCTTTGTTCCAAGGGGGATTGCGAAGGGCCACGTTACAAAGAGTCTGGTCTCAATATAGGCAAACCCGCGATACTTATCGTTCGGTCGTATTAAATGGGTTTCAAGAAGTTGCAGATAATTTAACGCTCACCCAAAGATTAACGACTGAATTAAGTCAAAATAAAGAGGCCACTTCAGCTGCGCTCCGCACACAAAGCATGGCGATGTCGCTTTATACGGGTGGGCTTACGAATTACTTAGATGTCGTTACCGCTCAAAGTGCTGCATTAAATGCACAAATTGCTGAAGTTCAAACTCAGACACGTCTTATGCAAGCATCGGTTGATCTGATCGCAGCGTTGGGAGGAGGATGGCGTCGTCAAGATTTGCCTACTAAACATTTAGAGCCGTTTCATGTTTTGCAATACCATCATTTGCGTTATCCAAATCCTGTCAAAGGGCAAGGGCCTGTTGAACAAACAAGCGATAATAATTTAGCCGGTTCTTGATTTTTGAGGAATTCTACCTATATTTAAAACTTGACAAAACTCATAGAAAATTGCAAGTAGATAGGTTCTTAATCGGAACGCGGGAGAAAAGTTTATAGGAAAACTCATACGTTTTCTTAGAACTTTCGTGTGAACCGCGGTCTGGGTAAATAATATTAAGGAGACCCGGATATGGCCAAAAAAATTGTTGGCTACATTAAACTGCAAATTCCCGCTGGTAAAGCGAATCCTTCCCCACCAGTTGGTCCTGCTTTAGGACAACGAGGATTGAATATTATGCAGTTTTGTAAAGAATTCAATGCTGCGACACAAAATCTTGAACCTGGTATGCCCATTCCAGTTGTAATTACGGCGTATGCAGATCGTACGTTTAGTTTTATTACGAAAACTCCGCCGAATACTTATTTCTTGCTGAAAGCAGCTAAAGTTTCAAAAGGTTCAGCCGTGATTGGTAAGGGGACTACCGTTGGATCCGTTACTATGAGTCAATTAAAAGAAATTGCTGAACAAAAAATGGTGGATATGAATGCAAATGACGTTGAGTCTGCTGTACGTATGCTAATCGGTTCGGCACGTTCTATGGGTATCAAGGTAGAGGAGGCTTAAGAAATGGCAAATAATAAACGTCTTAACGCCGCTCGTGCTACGATAGAACGTAATAAAATTTATAGTTTACACGAAGCGATTGCTCTTGTTTTAAGTAATGCGAAAGCAAAATTTGATGAAACCATTGAAATTGCGATTAACCTAGGGGTTGATCCACGGTATGCAGATCAAATGGTTCGTGGGTTAATGTCTCTTCCTCATGGTACAGGTAAAACATTACGTGTAGGTGTATTTGCAAGAGGAGCAAAAGCAGAAGAGGCAAAGGCTGCAGGGGCAGACATCGTTGGTGATGAGGATTTGGCGGAACAAATTCAAGCGGGCACTATCAATTTTGACCGCTGTATTGCAACGCCAGACATGATGGCTTTGGTTGGACGTCTTGGAAAGGTGCTGGGTCCTCGGGGCCTTATGCCGAATCCGAAATTGGGCACGGTAACCATGGACGTTAAAAGTGCGGTCAGTGCGGCAAAATCCGGTCAAGTTGAATATCGTGCGGAAAAAGGCGGTGTTGTACACGCCGGTATTGGTAAAGCTTCTTTTGACGCAACAAAATTGGCCGATAATATCAGTGCTTTTGTCGATACTGTTCAAAAAGCACGCCCATCGGGTGTAAAAGGGACGTATATGAAGAAAATTTATTTATCTTCAACAATGGGTCCTGGAGTTGAAATTGATATTGCCAGTGTAAATGCTGGTTAAAATCAAAGAGTTAGCGTTAGTTTGTAACACAAAATAATGCTTAAATGGAAAGTGAATAGCTTTCCAACCTGTCCAAGACCGAGCGTAACGCTGTTTTAAAAGTAGTTTATACTGCGGGCGGTAGGCGGGCCTAGTGTGTTATAGGTTTTTTTAATCTATTTATATGCTGGTAAATCCGTTAGGACAGGCGAACCGGATTGCCTCTTTAAGAGGGAGTCCTAATGGCAACCTGAACAGTCATGGTTTGACTGATCAAAATGGAGACGGGATTTGGACCGCACGGAAAAACAAGCGTTCGTTGCTTCCATGGCATCTGTTTTCGCAAAGACTTCAATGGTCATAGTTACGCGTAACGAAGGATTAACTGTGGCTGATGTTACCGATTTGCGTAGACGTGTTCGCGCCGCGGGTGCAACGTATAGAGTTGGTAAAAACCGCTTGGTCACCCTCGCCGCAAAAGGAACCCCATTCGAAGGTATTACCTCGTTGTTAACTGGACCCATTGCTCTTGCATGGGCAGATGATCCAGTATCAGTGGCGAAAGTAACCGTCGAGTTCGCCAAAACCAATGATAAATTAGTAGTAATTGGAGGTTCACTTGGAAGTCAATTTCTAGACTTAAACCAAGTAAAAGCTCTGGCTGAACTGCCTTCATTGGATGTATTGCGTGCACAGTTGGTTGGACTTATCTCCACACCTGCTACACGTATTGCTGGTGTTTTGCAGGCTCCTGCAGGACAATTGGCGCGGGTTTTTGGCGCTTATGCGGACAAAGGTGATGAAGCGGCTTAAGAAATTAAGCCTTCTTTTTTTTATGCTTTGCACAAAGCAAAGTAAACTTGTGTTAAGTCACGTATTAGTATATAAATAGGACGTAATCATGGCTGATTTAGCTAATCTTGTTGAAGAATTATCTGCACTTACCGTTTTGGAAGCAGCAGAACTTTCGAAGCTTCTCGAAGAGAAGTGGGGTGTTTCTGCTGCGGCACCTGTTGCAGTTGCTGCGGCACCTGTTGCTGGTGCTGCGCCAGCTGAAGAGAAAACTGAATTTGATGTTATTCTCACCAAAGCTGGCGATAAAAAAATCAATGTTATTAAAGAAGTTCGCACGATTACCAGTCTTGGTTTAAAAGAAGCCAAAGACTTGGTAGAAGGTGCTCCCAAAACCCTTAAAGAGGGCGTAAATAAGGATGAAGCAGAGAAAATCAAGAAAGCACTTGAAGATCAAGGTGCTTCAGTCGAAATTAAATAATGATATAAATCAATCGGTTATGGGTTACTATCCATACTGTTCGGTTTAAAATAAGGTAGGGCGGAACTCAAGCATTGAGTATCCGCCTACTTGGTCGTTAAAGTGAAATCTTTTTCGACTTTGTTTTACCCCAAAATACACAGGGGCGGTTGTAACTCTTGACGATTAAAAGAGTTATATTTAGTTTTCATGAGCCAGATTATAGTTCGTTTATATAATTATAAAAAGGCAACAGGCGATGGGGCATAATACACGATGAACGCGGTAAGCAAATCGTTCACGGGACGCAAGCGTATTCGCAAAAATTTTGGACGGATTTCTGAAATCGCTCCGATGCCAAATTTGATTGATGTGCAGCGGGCAAGTTACGAGGCTTTTTTACAACGTGATATAAAGCCAGAAAACCGTACATTGTCAGGTTTGGAAGAAGTATTTCGTTCTATTTTTCCAATTAATGATTTTGCAGGCAATGGTCGTCTCGAATTTGTAAATTACGAATTTGAAGAACCGAAATATGATGTTGAAGAATGTCTACAACGTGGATTGACTTACTCGGCGCCATTGAAAGTGGTTCTTCGTTTAATTGTATGGGATATTGACGAGGATACGGGTGCGCGTTCAATTCGTGATATTAAAGAGCAACCCGTTTATATGGGTGATTTACCCTTGATGACTGATAATGGTACGTTTATCGTCAATGGTACAGAGCGTGTCATTGTATCGCAAATGCACCGTAGTCCCGGCGTATTTTTTGATCATGATGGTGGGAAAACCCATTCCTCAGGTAAATTTCTTTTTACTGCAAGGATTATTCCTTACAGAGGATCATGGTTAGATTTTGAATTTGATAGTAAGGATTTAATTTACGTTCGGATTGATCGTAAACGTAAATTTCCTGTTACTACGTTGCTTTATGCTCTTGAAGGCAACAATTCAGTTGCTATGCGAGAAGCAAAATTAAAAGAAGGCGGGGATGTAGACTCTATTTCTGTACGGGGAATGGACGATGATGAAATTCTTTCTTACTTTTACGAAACCGTAACCTTTAACAAAGTAGAAGGTGGGTGGTCACGTATTTTTGAGCCAGAAGCATTTCGTAATATTAAATTACTCTCTCCGCTGGTTGATGCGGACACCGGCGAAATTATTGCGGGAACTGATACTAAGTTGACGGCAAGAGTTGTTCGCAAACTAGCTGAAACAACGAAGCATGTATTGGTTAAAAAAGAAGATTTAATTGGACGTTATTTTGCACATGATTTAGTCAACGACGAAACGGGTGAGATCTATGCAGAGGCTGGCGAAGAGTTGACAGAGTCCACATTGGAGACGCTGGAATCTCTTGGTCTAAATGAAATTCCTACATTGGCTATTGATAATATGGTAGGGCCTTGGATTAGAAACACGTTGGTCGTTGATAAAAATACGTCAAGAGACGATGCGCTTGTAGATATTTATCGTGTAATGAGACCAGGGGAACCCCCAACGGCCGAGACAGCCGAAGCATTGTTACGTGGCCTTTTCTTTGATTACGATCGTTATGATCTTTCCGCGGTAGGTCGTGTTAAAATGAATATGCGTCTTGGTGTGGAAGCTGAAGATTCTATTCGTGTTTTGCGTAAAATTGATATTTTGCGTACGATTAAAATTATGTGTGAGTTGAAAGACGGACACGGCAGTGTAGATGATATTGACAATTTGGGGAATAGGCGTGTTCGATCCGTCGGAGAGCTTATGGAAAATCAATACCGTCTAGGATTGTTAAGAATGGAGCGAGCCATTCGGGAACGCATGGGTTCGGTTGATATCGATACCGTTATGCCGCACGATTTGATTAATGCTAAACCGGCAGTCGCAGCGGTTAGAGAATTTTTTGGTTCTTCTCAACTTTCACAATTTATGGATCAAACCAATCCATTATCTGAAGTAACTCATAAACGGCGTCTTTCTGCCTTGGGTCCAGGCGGTTTAACGCGTGAACGAGCCGGGTTTGAAGTTCGAGACGTGCATCCAACGCATTATGGTCGTATTTGTCCGATTGAAACCCCAGAAGGGCCAAATATTGGATTGATTAATTCCTTAGCAACGTATGCTAAGGTTAATAAATATGGCTTTATTGAAACCCCTTATCGTTTGGTTGAAGATGGAAGGTTACAAGACGGTTGGAAGTATCTCTCTGCGATGGAGGAAGATAAGTTAATCGTAGCTCAAGCGGACGCGCATCAAGACGCTGATGGCAATTTAACCGATGATTTGGTTTCTGTTCGCAATAGCGGTGATTTCCAATTGGTTAAGCCTGAAGATGTTACGGCATGCGACGTGTCACCCAAACAGTTGGTTTCCGTGGCTGCAGCACTTATTCCTTTTCTTGAAAACGATGATGCTAATCGTGCGCTTATGGGATCAAACATGCAGCGTCAAGCGGTGCCTTTGATACGCTCAGACGCGCCATTAGTTGGCACGGGTATGGAAGCAGCCGTTGCAAGAGATTCCGGTGCAACGATTATTGCGAAAAGGGGAGGTGTTATTGATCAAATTGATGGCGCCCGCATTGTTGTCAGAGCAACGGATGAGAGCGGTGCTACTCAAGGTGTAGATATCTACCGTTTACGCAAATATACACGTTCTAACCAATCAACGTGCATCAATCAAAGACCTCTTGTCTACGTCGGAGATCATATTCAAGCTGGCGATATTATTGCCGATGGTCCTTCAACCGAGCTTGGTGAGTTGGCTTTGGGTCGTAATGTCCTTGTCGCCTTTATGCCCTGGAATGGTTATAATTTTGAAGATTCAATCTTGATTTCGGAGCGTATTGCGCGTGATGACGTCTTTACTTCAATTCACATTGAGGAATTTGAAGTCATGGCAAGGGATACAAAGTTGGGTCAAGAAGAAATTACGAGAGATATTCCCAATGTGGGGGAAGAAGCGTTACGTAATCTTGATGAGGCTGGAATTGTTTATATTGGTGCAGAAGTAAATCCTGGCGATATTTTAGTTGGTAAAATTACGCCAAAAGGCGAAAGCCCAATGACGCCTGAAGAAAAATTGTTAAGATCAATTTTTGGTGAAAAGGCGTCCGATGTTCGCGACACTTCTTTAAAATTACCACCTGGAACAAGTGGAACAATCGTAGATGTAAGGGTTTTTTCACGTCGTGGTATTGATAAAGATGAACGAG
The DNA here is from genome assembly GCF_963921845.1 of Commensalibacter sp. Nvir. NCBI lineage: Bacteria > Pseudomonadati > Pseudomonadota > Alphaproteobacteria > Acetobacterales > Acetobacteraceae > Commensalibacter > Commensalibacter sp. Nvir. Next base: position 23,744 of record NZ_CAWUGZ010000066.1, read on the forward strand.
CAATGGCCATTGAGCGCTCGGAAATTGAACGTTTAACTAAAGATCGCGATGATGAGTTGTCAATACAAGAACGTTCTTTCTATAATCGTTTAAAAGAGAACTTATTGAACCAAGAAGCAGGGGCAGGATTTAAGGGAATCAAATCGGGTACTATTCTTACAGAAGAAGTGTTGTCTGGATTCCCTAAAGGAGTATGGCGTAACCTGGTTGCTGCTGATGATACGGTTATGGCGAATATAGAAGCTGTAAAGCGTGATTTTGATCGCGAAGTGTCGAATATACAAGCACGTTTTAATAACAAAGTTGAAAAATTACAACGTGGTGACGAGCTTCCACCAGGTGTGATGAAGATGGTCAAAGTCTTCATTGCAGTGAAGCGAAAACTTCAACCTGGTGATAAAATGGCGGGCCGTCATGGAAATAAAGGCGTGGTATCGCGCGTAGTTCCTGTAGAGGATATGCCTTTCTTAGAAGATGGTACGCCTGTGGATTTGGTTTTGAATCCTTTAGGTGTGCCTTCACGTATGAACGTTGGACAAATCCTTGAAACCCATTTAGGGTGGGCCTGTGCCAATGTAGGCAAACAAGTCAGCCAGATCGTGGATCAATATATGCATCAGGGCGAAAAGAAACAAAAGCTTCTTGATCGTTTAAGGCATATTTATGGTGATAAGGTTTTCGAAGAAAAAATTCAAACGTTGTCGGATGATGAATTGTTAGAATTCTGCAAAGACATTCGTAAGGGCATTTCGATTATGACGCCTGTTTTTGATGGTGCAAGCATTCCCAATATTGAAGAAATGTTGAAAGATGCTGGATTAAATCCGTCGGGTCAAAGTCGTTTAGTGGATGGCCGTACCGGAGAATTTTTTGAAAGACCAGTAACTGTCGGATATATTTATATGTTGAAATTGCATCATTTGGTTGATGACAAGATTCACGCGCGTTCTATCGGACCTTACTCGCTTGTTACTCAACAACCTTTAGGAGGTAAAGCTCAGTTTGGTGGTCAGCGTTTTGGAGAAATGGAAGTTTGGGCTCTAGAAGCTTACGGTGCTGCGTATACATTACAAGAGATGTTAACCGTTAAATCGGATGACGTATCGGGTAGAACAAAAGTGTATGAGGCAATTGTCAAAGATCAAGATGACTTCGAAGCCGGTATTCCAGAAAGCTTTAACGTGTTGATCAAAGAATTGAAATCTCTTGGCTTAAATGTTGAGCTTGAGCAAAACGTTGAATAAACGGTGCATATAGGCTTGTAATTGTTATTTTTGAGGTGTTGTTCAGCAATGAATGCACCTTTGTCCCTTAGAGGGTTTATGGCGAATGAATGAACTTATGAAAATTCTTGGTCAATCTGGCCAAGCAATGACGTTTGATCAAATTAAAATTCAACTTGCTTCATCTGAGCAGATTAGGTCGTGGTCTTTTGGTGAAGTTAAAAAACCAGAGACGATTAACTATCGGACGTTCAAACCAGAACGTGACGGCTTATTCTGTGCAAGAATTTTTGGTCCAATCAAGGACTATGAATGCCTATGTGGTAAATATAAACGTATGAAATTTCGCGGTATCGTCTGCGAAAAATGTGGTGTTGAAGTTACACTTGCCAAAGTGCGTCGTGAGCGCATGGGACATATCGAACTTGCTAGTCCTGTAGCGCACATTTGGTTTTTAAAATCATTGCCAAGTCGTATTGGATTAATGGTTGACATGACTCTGAAAGATTTGGAGCGTGTTTTATATTTTGAAAATTACGTGGTTTTGGAACCTGGCACGTCACCTCTTAAGCAATATAGCCTGCTTTCTGAAGAACAGTATCTTGACGCGATGGAAGAGTATGGTCACGAAGGTATTGAAATTGGCATTGGTGCCGAAGCGATTAAAAAAATACTGGTCCGTATTGATTGTGCCTCTGAAAAAGTTGAATTGCGCGCAGAACTAAAAGAAACTACATCGGAAGTAAAACGGAAAAAATTAGTTAAACGCCTAAAATTAGTGGAAGCCTTTGCAGAGAGTGGGTGTCGTCCAGAATGGATGATTATGGACGTTATTCCAGTTATCCCACCTGAGCTTAGACCTTTGGTACCTCTTGATGGGGGACGTTTTGCAACCTCGGATTTGAATGATCTTTATCGGCGTGTTATCAACCGTAATAATCGTTTAAAACGACTGATAGAATTGCGTGCGCCAGACATCATTATACGTAACGAAAAACGTATGTTGCAAGAATCGGTCGATGCTTTGTTTGACAATGGACGTAGAGGCAGAGCAATTACTGGAGCTAATAAAAGGCCGCTCAAATCTCTCGCTGATATGTTAAAGGGTAAACAAGGACGTTTCCGTCAGAATTTGCTTGGAAAACGAGTTGATTATTCAGGACGTTCGGTAATTGTGGTGGGTCCAGAACTACGGTTGCATCAATGTGGATTGCCCAAAAAGATGGCGCTGGAGTTGTTTAAACCGTTTATATACTCAAAGCTTGAGAAATATGGTCACGCCACAACCATTAAAGCAGCCAAAAGAATGGTTGAAAAAGAGCGTCCAGAAGTTTGGGATATTATCGAGGAAGTCATACGCGAACATCCCGTTATGCTGAACCGTGCTCCGACGCTTCACCGTTTAGGTATACAAGCGTTTGAACCTGTTCTTGTTGAAGGCAAAGCCATACAGCTGCATCCTTTGGTTTGTACGGCTTTTAATGCGGATTTTGATGGGGATCAAATGGCAGTCCACGTTCCATTGAGCTTAGAAGCTCAATTGGAGGCGAGAGTCTTGATGATGTCCACAAATAATATTTTAAGTCCTGCAAGCGGGAAACCTATCATTGTTCCTTCGCAAGATATTGTGTTAGGATTGTATTATCTTAGCTTAGAAGTACCGGAATACAAGCTTACACCCGATACAGCGAGTTATGATGAACAAGGTCGTTTGATAAAAGCAGGTCCGCCGATGTTTGTTAATATTGGTGAAATTGAACATGCTTTATCCGTTAAAGCAATACAGTTGCACGACAAAATTTGTACACGATATGAAACAAACGACGGTGAAGGGAATACTATATACCAACGCGTTATTACAACGCCCGGTCGTATGATTGTTTCGCAGATCTTGCCTAAACATCCACTTATTAGCTTTGATTTAATAAACCGAGAGCTGACTAAAAAAATAATTTCGGATATTATTGATATTGTCTATCGTCATTGTGGCCAAAAAGAATGTGTAATATTTGCTGACCGTATGATGGGTATTGGATTCTCCTACGCTGCTCGAGCGGGTATATCTTTTGGTAAAGATGATATGATTATTCCGCACAGTAAGAAAGAATTGGTTGAAAAGACAACCGCTGAGGTTAAAGAATTCGAGCAGCAATATCAAGATGGATTAATTACGGCTGGGGAACGCTATAACAAAGTGGTGGACGCTTGGTCTCGCTGCACAGATGAAGTCCAGGCGGCAATGATGAAAGAAATTTCGAATGTTGAGCCGGGCAAGCAAATTAATTCTGTATGGATGATGAGTCATTCAGGGGCGCGTGGGTCGCCAGCTCAGATGAAACAGTTGGCTGGTATGCGTGGATTAATGGCTAAACCTTCTGGCGAAATTATTGAACAGCCTATTATTGCTAATTTTAAAGAAGGTTTGTCCGTTCTTGATTACTTTACGTCCACTCACGGAGCCCGTAAAGGTTTAGCAGATACGGCTTTGAAAACAGCCAATTCGGGATATCTTACCCGGCGTTTAGTGGATGTGGCTCAAGATTGTATTATTGTTGATCAAGATTGTGGGACAGAACGCGGATTAATTGTACGCGCTGTTATGGATGGAGGGGAAGTTATCTCCTCTTTATCAGAACGTATATTAGGACGCACTCTTGCCGCTGACGTTATGCATCCTGCAACTAATGAAATATTGTTTGAAAGAAACACGCTTGTCGAAGAAGGTGAAGCGGAAACAATAGAAAAAGCTGGGGTGGAGAGCGTAATGATACGCTCTGTGTTGACATGCGACAGTCAAGTGGGCGTTTGTGCACGTTGCTACGGACGCGATTTATCCAGAGGGACACCGGTTAATATTGGTGAAGCAGTTGGGGTTATTGCAGCTCAATCTATTGGTGAACCGGGCACACAGCTTACTATGCGTACCTTCCATATTGGGGGGGCTGCTCAAAAGGGTGCAGAGCAATCAATGGTTGAAGCTTCGCGAGATGGTCATATCAAGATTTTAAATCTTAATGTGGTGCAAAACAGTCAAGGGGTTAATATCGTAATGTCGCGTAATTGCGAAATTGTGCTTCTTGATGAAAATAAAGTTGAGCGAGCGCATTATCGCGTACCATATGGGGCTCGTTTGCTTGTTAAAGAAAAAGCCAAAGTAACTAGAAACCAAAAAATGGCGGAATGGGATCCTTATACGCTACCGATCATTACGGAAAAATCTGGTACCATTGAGTATCAAGATTTAATAGAAGGGATAACCCTTGTTGAGCGGATAGATGAAGTTACGGGTTTGTCTTCCAAAGTTGTGGTGGATTATAAACAAACCAGCAAATCAAAAGATTTAAGGCCCAGATTACAACTTAAGGACTCCAATGGCGAAGTTATGAAGTTGGCTAATGGGAATGAGGCTCGTTATTTTCTTTCCCCTGATTCTTTATTGTCCATAGAAAACGGTCAACAAGTTAACGCAGGGGATGTGCTGGCGCGTATACCAAGAGAAGGCTCAAAAACACGTGATATTACAGGGGGTCTACCCCGTGTGGCTGAACTGTTTGAAGCCCGTAGACCAAAAGACCATGCTATCATTGCTGAAAACGACGGTATGGTAGAATTTGGCAAGGATTATAAAGCAAAGCGTCGTATTGTCGTTCGTAACGAGGAGACAGAAGAGGAAACGGAATACCTCGTTCCAAAGGGAAAACATATTTCTGTACAGGAAGGTGATTTCGTACGGAGAGGGGATCCTTTGGTTGATGGACCACGCGTTCCGCATGATATATTAAAAGTGTTAGGCGTGGAGGCGTTGTCCGATTATTTGATCAATGAAATTCAAAGTGTGTATCGTTTACAAGGTGTAAAAATTAATGATAAACACATTGAAGTTATCGTTCGTCAAATGTTACAAAAGGTTGAAGTTACGGATCCAGGTGACACGACGTATTTGGTGGGTGAAACCGTTGATCGTTTAGAGTTTGAAGCAGAAAATACGAAACGCTTAAATGCTAACGAAAAACCAGCTAAGGCTGCACCAGTGTTGCAGGGAATTACTAAGGCTGCTTTGCAGACGAAATCGTTCATATCAGCGGCATCCTTCCAAGAAACTACGCGCGTATTAACAGAAGCAGCTTCTGCTGGAAAAGTTGATACGTTAATGGGTTTGAAAGAAAATGTTATTGTTGGTCGATTGGTTCCTGCGGGTACCGGTAGTGTGATGAATCGATATCGGGCTATTGCCTATGCTAGGGACAAACAACGGTGGATTGATAATCAAACCGTTATTTCGAGTTCCGAGGGTATAGAAGCATCTGTTTCCGCAGAAAATCCTAAAACTTAACGCGTGACATATTCAATAGAGTACGGTATAAAAAGCCGATTCTATTGAATACAAGTTCGTTGGATAATTAATAAATTTTTATCTAATGTAAGAAAAATTGGCTTGTTTTCGTCTTTTGGCGGAATTGAGGGGCTTTAATA
>NZ_CAWUGZ010000067.1:0-7035 GCF_963921845.1 Commensalibacter sp. Nvir
CTTCTGGATTTTAATATCCAGAAGTTTTTTTATTAAAAAAAATGAACCATAAATGTCCCTAAAAAAAACCTTACTAACCGTTTAAGATACGATTTGTATAAAATTAAATTAATCTTTCGAACTTAAAAAAACTTTTTAATAAGAACTTATGTAAAATTTAATATTTCTTTTATTTTGAAGAATTACTTCATAAATTATGGTATTAAACCAATATTAAAATTAACTTTAAGATCTTTTTGAAAACTAAACTTTTCGCTTAGACTATAGCTAATAAAATCTATACCCTGCCACGTATAACTTTTCTCTTGTACATAAAATAAATATTCTCTAATTTTATTTACCGTTAAAGCATTTATTAAAAATTAGTTAAACCCCTTTAAATAACCACATTATCACCCATTCATTAAGTGACTTATTTAAAAAAAATTGAAAGTTTATGTTCACTTTATCATTTTAACAAGGTGATACGCATTTAAAATGAAAAGGTGATAATAAAATTTTGACCGTAGAACCTAACAACTATGAAAAATTGGAATTTTTAAACGGGATATATATTATTCAGCAATTATATCATTTACCTAAAAAAAGTATGATCTCAGAATAGCAACGACTACATCCAATAAGAAATTCATAAATTATATTAGACAAGTAAGCGTCACAGATCGACAAAAACTATGTATTTAAGAGTAAAATAGCTATTAATATGTAATGAATAGATGAAAATATCCAAAGAATTGGTAAAATTTACAAAAGGTTTTTTATTTTTTCCAATAAAAATTAATGCTTTGCAAGCTGCGTCCGAGCCGTGATAGGGTGGCAAAAAAAAATTCCCTCTGCACGCATAATATTTTGATAAAGATGCAAGAACATATATAAATAATCTATTTGTCAATCTTTTTTTAACATGTAGCGCAAAACCGTATACGAGGACCAACAGCAGAACTGTATTTAAGTGATGAACAAGTTGATCTAATGATGCCCCATGAGGAATATCGAAAAAAACTAGAAATTCTATGTAAAAATCTTTTTCAAACCGTTAAGGCAAAAGAATGAAAGTCTTTGGGGGGAATTCTGTTGCACTCTATTATTCACGCATCTGACATTGCTTTGATTGATGAAATCGAAGTGTTTCTGCATCCCCCACAGATAGTAGGATTGGGTAAAATTTTAGCACAGGAAATTAAAAGACAGTTGATAATTGCCACCCATAGCAGCAATATCATGAAAGGCTTTTTGGATGAAACTCAAGGAAACGTAAGGATTATCCGCCTGCAACGAAAAGAAAATACATCTAGTTGACTAGAACAAAAGATTATCTTAATACATAAGCTATAGCATCTCCCACTTTACGTCATATCCTTTCCGTTGGAAGGAATTTTCCATAAACATAGTATTCTATATGAAGATAACAACGATTGCTTGCTATACCGTGCTGTTTTGACTATTTAAAAGCCAAAAATCCGTAAAAATGGAAAGACACGCTTTTTATTACCGGCAATGGAAAAGATCAAATTGGAAAAATAGCTGAACCATTAAAAAAGATGGGGATACCCATTAAGGCCATTTTTGACATCGATTTTTTGCTTGAAGAAAATAAATTTCAAGAAACTTTAAAAGCTTTTGAAAGCGATTTTCATGTGTTTAAGGCGGATCTCGATGATTTTTAAAGAGTATTTCATCAAACACTAAAATAAAATCTTTTGAGCAAATAAAGAAAGAAATATGTGAAATATTACGAGAAGGCTTTTCATCGGAGCATTCCTTACAACACGAGATCAAAGAAATTGTTAAAAAGGATATTTATGCACAAATTAAGAAGCATAATGTATCCGCTTCACCAACGGATGAAGGGGAAAAATGCTTCAAAAGAATAGAAGAAAAGCTTAGAAAAATCGGCAATTTTGTCGTCTCTGAGGGTATAATTGAAAGTTTTCGCCCCGATATAGAGGAACATGGTCCAAAATTTGTACAAAAATTTTTAGAAGAATTGGATGACGACGTGAAAGCCAACCCTCATTCAACTCAAGCCAATGGTGAAAATAAAAACCAAAAACTAAAACAATTCATTCAAAAAATGATGCCTTGATACAACTATTGGTTTTGCAAAATTATAAAATTGCTGGAAAAAAATTTTTGGAAATTTATAGAATTGGAAAAGCTAAGCAGAATATCGGTTCAACGAGTGTTTCAAATTATCAAGACAAAAACAATAAAATTTTGACCATTCCTATCATACGTTATGTATCCATTACAGGATTTAAACGCATCAAATTTCTATTGCCCTGTCTACATTATGCGCAAAATAAAACAAAATAAAAGTTGAGCCTCAGATAGGCATTTTCACAGACAATATAAAATGTAAAAAACTTATACTCGTTAGCTAAAAAAAGAGACAAACACTATATTGTCTCACCATATAAAGTTTATTTTATACTCTATTTTCACCTGAAGGCTTTTACCTCACTGTTGAATCTTCGCTACTTTTTTTGAGACAGTTTGTATCCAAGAAGGATATTGTACTTAAGTTTTACCTCATTTCTTTGAGCAATGTTATACCTACCTTACCCCAATCGGCAAGATAGGTTATATTTTTATATACAATGGATAGTTTATACTGTACCCGTACCCCCATCCGAGCACCATACTTGACCAGTGGTATAACTGGTTTCTTTTGCTGCCAGGGTCACATACAGAGACGCAATTTCCGCCGGTTGGCCAGGTCTTTTTAACGGGGCTTCCTCACCAAATTGTGGAAGATCCTCCTTAGATTGCCCTCCACAAACTTGTAACGGTGTCCAATAAGGACCTGGAGCCACCGCATTGACACGTATGTGTTTATCCGCCAGTTGTTTAGCCAATGATTTTGTGAATGCAGCAATGCTGGCCTTGGTCTGAGCGTAATCTAATAAGCCAGCGGAGGGTAAATACGCTTGAACAGAGGACGTATTCACAATCGAAGATCCAGACTTCATATGTTTCAAAGCCGCTTTCGTGATCCAAAACAAAGCATAGACATTGGTTTTAAAGGTGGCATCGAACTGTTCGGTAGTCAAATCCATTATTGATTTAACAAATTGCTGTCTGCCTGCATTGTTTACCAAAATATCCAATCCACCCAAGTGCTTAACCGATTTTTCGACCAATTCTTTACAGAATTTTTCTTCACGAATATCTCCAGGTACGGCGTAGCCTTTGCGCCCTGCCTTTTTAATGTAGGAAAGAACTTCTTTGGCATCTTGTTCTTCATCAGGTAAATAATTGATGACAACATCGGCTCCCTCACGGGCATAGGCAATGGCAACGGCTCTGCCGATACCAGAATCTCCGCCTGTGATCAGAGCTTTACGCCCGACTAACCGTTGATGTCCCTCATAACTTTTTTCACCGTGATCTGGCTTTGGAGACATTTTACATGCCAATCCAGGTATAGGCTGTGATTGTTTAGCAAATGGAGGAGATGGATAATGTGACTTCAATTGTACCATAATAGTTCCTTTCAGTTTTACAGGTAAAACTAGCTTGGAATTTCTTTAGCCATGGGCTCTCTTGACCAAACCCTATGACCCTTCATGGCATTGCTGAAGGCATCTACCAGTTTTTTTGCATCTTCCGCAGTGATTACGCCTTCATCGGGTTTAGGTAAAGGCAGCGCTTGGTAAAGTTTTAACGCACATCCTTGCAACCCTATCGCCTTTAGATGTTTAAACGCTTGCAGTAGATAATGCTTTGCATTCCCATCGTTCATGAGCATTTTAATGCTCTCTTCACCAGTTGGGACAATAACTGCATCGACGACCACAGAAGGATTGCCTTCAATCGTGCCATCGACATGCAATTCCTTACCCTGCAGTGTTTTAATCATACCAAGATGCGGAGCAAAAATTTTACTATGAATGCCAAGGCTATTTAACGATGTTTTAATGGATTCAACAGATTTTCCACAAACCCCATCGGCCGCTAGAATAGCAACCTGACGTGATTTTAAAACTTGTTTCAAAGGACCGCCATACATGCTTAACGTTTTATCGCGTTCCAATCCATTAACAGCTTTTGGCAACGTTCGATTCAGTTGTTCTTGGGTAAGGGTTATACCGAGATTTTTAGCAACCGATTGGGCTAAGTGATGGTCGATGAAGCAAAGATGATCCACCACGCGCTCTCGGATCCACGGACGTACAACCTTCCCTAGCTCAAAGCTAAAGCCGCCGATGATATGATTTTGCTCCGCTTCGGTTTGACTGAGCCAAAAAAGGCGGGGTTGAGAGTAAAAATCAACAAATGAACTGCTGCGTTTACGAATTTTTTCGCCATCGAGAAGTTGTGGATAAGTTGAAAATCCACCATTGCTTGCGGCGGGCGGGGTTTCTCTGGGCCAATTGTTATTAATAGAATTGGGTTCATAATTCGGACCAGTAGCGATACTCATACGATGCATTCCATCGCGTTGATGATTTTGAAAAGGACAGACGGGCATATTAATAGGAATTTCATGAAAATTAGGCCCACCCAGTCGGCTTATTTGCGTATCAATATAGGAAAAAAGCCGTCCTTGTAAAAGCGGATCGTCTGAAAAATCAAGTCCGGGAACAATATTTCCAGGGCAAAAGGCAACCTGCTCCGTTTCATTAAAATAATTATCAGGATTGCGATTAAGCGTCATTTTACCAACGCGTTGTACGGGAACCAGCGCCTCGGGAATAAGTTTTGTTGCATCAAGAATATCAAAATCAAACTTATTCTCATCTTGCTCTGGAATAATTTGCAGTCCAAGTTCAAACTCAGCGTAATCGCCCGCTTCAATTGATTCCCATAATTCACGGCGATTAAAATCTGGATCCCTACCCACTAATTCTTGGGCTTCGTCCCATATTAATGAAGAAATGCCATAAACAGGCTTCCAATGAAAACGAACAAAATGACAAACCCCTTCTTTATTAATCATTTTATAGGTATGAATCCCAAATCCCTCCATCATGCGAAAGCTTCGAGGAATGGCTCGATCTGACATGGCCCATATCACGTTATGCATGGTTTCGGGTTGTAAGGAAACGTAATCCCATAATGTATCGTGCGCCGTTTGCCCTTGCGGTATTTCATTATGGGGCTCGGGTTTGGCAGCATGGACAAAATCAGGAAATTTTATAGCATCTTGAATAAAGAATATTGGCATATTGTTGCCAACAAGATCAAAATTACCTTCTTGCGTATAAAATTTAGTGGCAAATCCACGAACATCTCGAACGGTATCGCCCGACCCCCTAAAACCGATTACCGTTGAAAAACGCGTAAACACGGGTGTTTTCACCGTAGGATCTTGAAGAAAATCTGCCTTGGTAAACGCCGCTAAGGATTTATAAACTTGAAAATACCCATGAGCAGCAGCACCGCGTGCATGAACGACGCGTTCAGGGATACGCTCGTGATCAAAATGCGTTATTTTCTCTCGAAGCATAAAATCTTCGAGTAAAATTGAGCCACGTACTCCAGCTTTTAATGAATTTTGATTATCTGATATTTTAATTCCTTGATCCGTCCGCAACGGCTGGTCTTGGGGATCACAACGAAATTCGTCCAGTTGTTTTAATTTCAAGTTATTATTTTGTGGGGTTTTATCAGAACCAGGGAACATGGGTTCTTTACCCGGGGGGGTAGGTGCACTGCTTGGTTTTAAAGGAGCATTAGCGGGTGCTGTATCACGATAATGTGGCTCTATTGAGTCAGAGGAATCTTTAGAGTGTGGTTCTTTACAAAAATTTTTATCGTTAGACTTGTTCATTTTAATTACCTTTCAGCATAAATGAATAACCCACAATTATCCGTTTTTTGGGTATATGTCCTAGATATGGTTCAGCAAAAACTCCATCGATCGAAAAATTAGAACAATAGCCCTTTACGTAATTAGGTATTTTAGCAACTGATAACTCAATTTTCTACTTACCATCCTTAATATTAGGATCAACTATTTTTTACTCTCCTCTTTCAAAAGTTATTCTTATATTTTGTAAGTATTCCTATAAGATTTACATCCCTGTAAAATTTATGAGTTCGAATAACGCTAAGCTTTTTCCTACTATGAAAATTGAGTTTTGTACGATGCTAAATGAAGTAGATTTTAGAATTTGAGCTGAACTTGAAGTTTCTTGATCGAGTATATTTTTAATTCATTCGGAATACTGGGTGTCAACTATCAAGAGAGTATTCACCACTATTGTATTAGTTTAAAACTATGCCTCTCTTTTAATGTGATGAACAGAGATGGTCTATTATACGCATAATTTCCAAAACCATTAAAGATTTTTATGTACTAAGAGCAAAAATATTGTTAAAATCCAGATATATAAAAATAATTAACTAATAACGATACGTTCAAAAACTTTATAGTTGCGTAATTACTTAATTTATTGAGTAAAATTTTATAATAAAAAAGATTATACATTTTTTTAATGAAATATTCATGACACTATGTTGTCAAACAATTATTCAAACAGGCTAAAATACATTGTTTTAAAAAATTTAACTCAACTTAAAAAGAGTTTATCCTAATTTCTATAAACTTACTTTTGTAAAAATAAAATTTCTTATAATTCTGTAAATAATAAAACTAAAGGCACAAAATATAGGAAATTAATTTTCATAAATTATAAAATTACAGTAAATCTCTACCAACTGTCCACAAATTTGGTTTATTTTAAAACTAAAAATTGATTTGTTGCGTACTATTATAATCAATTCAAATAAACAATTCCTTAATGAAGTCCACGACTCAATTTGATTTTTCAAAAAACCAACAAAAAAAATAACGAATAATTCGGCGATAACGATTGCACCTACCCCTCACAGTCAAGCCGCCTTACATACAATCAATATTAAATGTTTTTAAAGTGAAACATACATTACAATAAATATAAAAGCACAACAAATAAAGTTTAATATTGAAAATTACAAAAAGATAATCTACACACAAACTTAATGAAAAAAGAAATATTCTCGATATCAATATTTTTTTATAAAAAATTATACTTTAATAAGTAATCG
>NZ_CAWUGZ010000068.1:0-1581 GCF_963921845.1 Commensalibacter sp. Nvir
GCTCAAAAAAACAGCATAGTTATTTTTAAGAACATAATGTTTCCTCTGAGTAAATTAAAAAAAAGACTTCGCTTTAAAGAAAACAGAATAGAAAAAGCGCTTCACTCTTTAGAAGAATTAAACGTATTCGAAAAAAATAAAGCTCAGTGTTTTGTCCTTCAGTCTGTTCATGAAGGGAAGCATAATCATGTCTAAAAACCCTCCAACTTATAACTGGATTAAATTCTTTCATAAGGATTGGTTCAGTGATTGGAAAATCAATGCGTGCGATGCTGCCTGTAAAGGGATTTACATGAGTTTTTATGCAGAGGCTCATTTGGGTAATACAATAGGGGTTATTAGTTTTGGGGATAATGCTGAGTTATATAAATTGCTTTGTAAAAAATTTGGACTTCGGCTTTCCCAATTTAAACGAGCTTTATCAAAATTAATTGAAGTAGAACTGATTCAAATAGGCAAAAATAATGAGCTTATTTTAGTTGAACTTGTGAAGGAAAAGTTCCTAGTAAATACTCAACGAAACCTTGTTGAAGACCCAATAAAGACGCAACAAGAACTGAACGAGAACTCAATTTGTACCCAACGGGAAAATAAAATCCCAGAAAACCGCCAAAAATCAGAGATTGCTTGTACAGAGTCAGATATAGATTCAGATATAGAACTAGAAAGTAAGAAGGATTCCCCCCAAACCCCCCAACCGTTAAATTTACCCAAAGGGGAAGTGGTTCCGATTAACGAAACGACTAAGCTTTTCACTAAAAGCGTTCAGGTGCTTCAAGAGCGAATACGTTCCTCGGAATTGGAATGCCATAAAATCGTAGGGAGATGGTTTAAGCAATCGGGGCAGGACGCTCCACTAGTGGCTGAGGCGATTCAAGCCGGGCTGCATGGTAACAACCCGGTGGCCTATATTTCCGCTATTCTCAAGAGCAGAATTGAACGACGCGACCATCCTCAATCCCTTCAGAGTTATCCCAAAACAAATAAAGAACAATTAACTGAAGAATGGGGGTTGTGCAAAAATATTCTGGAATACCAACAAAAATACGCGGATGAAGAACCGACCCTGGAGCAACTTCAAGCGTACAGCCCGAAACGAGCGTGGGGACATCGATAAATGGCACCATCCTTTGAGACCACCAACGTCGTGTGGCGTATTGATCAAAGTTATGCCGCTTCGGCTGAGAAAATAGCCAATTGGCTTCGGCAGTTAATGGATCTAACTCAAAAAAGCGACAAAAATGTTAATAAACACTTTGTCACCAACCTTACCATCATGCTCATGGGTAAATTTGAAAAATGGTATTTTACGGTGAGTTCCCTCGAATATGTGGCTTCGCAATCCAAGTTTTTCCCAGCCTATCGCGAACTTTGCGAGTACTTAAGTGCTTGGATTGAACTTGAAAAATATCGGCGCTCTAATGAAAAAATCACTGAGATGTATTGCAATCACGCGGACTTTGCCACGTTAACGCCTGAAGCAAAAGAGTGGGTTAGGAATTTTTATCTCCGGCAATCGCATCACTGGAAAGACAATCCTGAAGAGTCAGTTCCTTCCGCTGACGTGCAATTGGATCGTGC
>NZ_CAWUGZ010000069.1:0-22757 GCF_963921845.1 Commensalibacter sp. Nvir
ATTATAAGGTTAACGTTTGATATAACGTTCCCTTGGTGTATGAATAAAGCATTATTTTGTTTTTAAAATCTATAATGTTTGTTTAAAAGGAATCGTTAATTGATTAAAGGTAGACAATTAGATTCAAAAGAACAGCAATTGTGGAACACATATATTTACCAGATTAAGGTAGGTCATCTCAAAAAAAATCATAAAGTAATTTTTGATCCTCCGATAAAAAGGAAGAAAAAATATTTAAAAATCGAAAATGGTGCAACCTTACCATTGAAACCGCTTGATAATTCTTTAATGGATTGTCGTTTAAAGAAATATAGCGGTAGACATACAATAAACAAAATAGAAGCTGTAGGAATACGGCGTCCTGGATTAGATAATCAAACCTGGAGGAAGTTAAATAGAGGTCAGCTAAGGCCAGAAAAAATCCTTGATCTTCATGGGTACACCGCTCACAGCGCTTTGGCTCAATTGGAATTTTTTTTAATGCAATCTTATCGTGATAAGGTTCGATGCGTCGAAGTGATTACAGGTAAAGGCTCGGTTTATAAAGAAGGGGGCATACTAAGACGTGAATTGCCAATTTGGCTTAATCGTTCAACGATAAAACCCTTAATATTGGCCACAGTGCATCCAAATGCGAATAATACTGGGGCTGTACGTATTTTATTAAGACGTAAACGTAATTAATTTATTCTTTATACCATTGAGGGATTTTAATATTTAACCAGCGTTTTAAGGCTAATGCGGCAGTAATTGAGGGGGATACATCGGATAATATTGCGTTACAAACAGGATCGGTTTGCAACGTTATGTAATGTTGACTTGCGAAATTACTTATCTCAGGATCATTTGCGATTTTTGAGGCACACATTCTCCATTTACTTACTAAAGGAGAGGCGGTTAACATAGGAAGAACAACCGCCATGTGTAAGCGTGAAGCCATAGAGAGTGCCTGCCAAGCTTGGTATAAAGTATTTCCATTAAGAAAGTGGTGCAATTTTGAATAAACGTCAAAAAAACTTGGGCTATAATCTGAATTTTTTTCGAAGGAAAAAAAAACATGAAATCCTTTTTTCAATAAATTAGGAAGGTTTTTTAATCCTTCAGTCGAGCTGATCTGCAATGCATCAATTTGACCATTTTTGAGTGCCTCGACAGCTTGATTGTGATCAGTCAATCCTAAAATCGGTACGGTGTTGATTTGCAGTAATTCAATACCCAAGAGTGTGGGAAGTTCTTTACCTATTAAAGTAGAAACGGCAATTTTCATAACTCTATTTCTAAGTAAGTCAGGAATGGAGTTATGAAAAGGTTGCCGTGCAATAACAACGGATGGGATTGTTGCACTTAAAACAGGTATCCAGCGTTCATAATCATAATGAACGCGTTTATCTCCTGCTAATGCTGCAATAAACGCGTTACCTGTAGTAATAAGAGCGGTGTTCCCGTCAGGTGTAATACGTGTATCAAAGCGATTTGCTGCTGTGACACTATCGTGACCTGTTGTATAATCCAAGCTAATTGCGGGTTCGGAGGGAAAATTCTTAGAAAATGATGCCGATAGTTTTTTAGACCAGTAAGCAAGTTTACTGTTTTTTGTCCCGCCCACTAGAAATGAAAATTGAGTTGTTTCATTATGCATTGCCTCAGAACTTATCGAGGAATCGCCAAAAGCATAACATTTTTGGTTCGTATTCTTTATTAAACATAAACCTGTTAATAATTGGGCGAGTTGTCTCTTTGTTACCGAAAGTGGCATGCTTTAAGTACTTTATGACCGAGTTCGTTTTTAAAAAGCTTAGCTTAAAAATGTAATTTTTATCGTTAATAGAGCCTATATTTTACTGGCTATAATGGCATACAATTAGAGTTATTTAAAGGTAATTTGTTTTTGTACTTTATAATTGCATTAATTTTTTTTATTTGGATACGTTTCACATAACAATACATAATAATAGTATACGATTAAAATATTTTCCGTCGCGATCTTTATTTTATGTGTATAAAGTTACCTCTATGAAACAAGATGAAAAAAAATCTGAAATACTAGATAAAAAGAAGGTTTCTTCTCAATTGTCTTTATCTGGTTGGTTAGATCAAAGAGCTCCCTTTTTGTCTTTTTTAAAAAAAGAATACATTGAATTTCCCATGCCAAAAAATTTAAATATTTGGTGGGCGTTTGGAGCGGCTTTATGCATTATTTTATTGTTGATGTGCATAACGGGTATTTTTTTGTCACTTACCTACGTGCCAACAGCACAGGAAGCTTTCTTATCTATCGAAACGATAGAGAGGCGTGTACCTAGTGGTTGGATGATACGAGCCATACATATTGCTGGTTCTAATCTTTTTTTATTTTTTATGTACTTGCATCTTTTCAGAGGTCTTTATTATGGGTCTTACAAATCGCCTAGGGAATTAGTTTGGCTTTCGGGATTAATAATAATGATGATGATTATGATCACTGCTTTTGCAGGCTATGTGTTGCCATGGGGGCAAATGTCTTATTGGGCGGCAAATGTGGTAATGCAGGCTTTATCTTCCATTCCTTGGGTTGGGAAAAGTCTTTCGTATTGGTTGATGGGGGGTACAATTCCTAATACTATTACATTACATCGCTTATTTGTTCTACATTTTGTAGTCGCTTTTGCAATTTTGGTTATTGTAGGATTGCATATTATTTTTTTTCATGTTGTTAAATCCAACAATCCAGAAGGTGTGGAGCCTTGTAAAGAAGAAGAAGTATTGCCTTTCTATCCTTATTTTGTGTGTAAAGACGGGGTGGTTATTGTTTTTGCAATTTTTTTGTTGGTAGTACTTGCTTTTTTCTTTCCTAATTTACTAACCAATAGCGAAAACTATATTAGTGCCAATCCTCTCGAAACGCCTACAACCATTGCTCCAGAATGGTATTTTCTGCCTTTTTATGGAATTCTTCAAGTTGTTCCCTCAAAATTTGGTGGGGTTTTATTGGCTATGGGTAGTGTATGTGTTTTATTTTTAGTACCTTGGCTAGATCGTTCACCGATAAAATCTTGTAAGTATCGTCCTTTGCATCGAGTTTCATTATTTTTATTAATAATGTCTTATATTACGTTGGGAGTTGTTGGGAAAATACACGATCAGCCTTTACTTATTTGGTTGGGACGGTTTGCTTTATTTTATTATTATTTTCATTTTTTAATTGTTATGCCTTTTTCATTACGTTTTGATTTGCAACGATCTTTGCCAAAGTCGCTACTCGACGCTGTTAGAAGTAAACCATGAAAAAAATTCAGTTGAAACGTATTTTGATTGGGGTAGTGATTACGAGCTTTTTTGGTTTGTCTATTATTATAGGAGTAGAAAATAATAATAATCTAAGCTCCCTTTTAGTTTCCAAACACGCTTGGAGTTTTAAGAAATTATGGAGAGGATATGATCTTGCGAGCGTTCAAAGAGGTTATATGGTGTATCGTAATGAATGCGCTTCTTGCCATTCGATTCAATTCATGCAATATGCAGACCTCCAACAAATGGGGCTTACACTTGATCAAATTAATAAATTAGCAGCTACAGATCAAATCCTTGACGGCAAAAATGCTCTAGGTATGGACCATTACCGGGCTGCTACGGTTAAAGATTTTTTTCCGAGACCTTACCCAAATGAGGCTGCGGCAAAACTAGCCAATTTTAATAAAAATCCGGTAGATTTCTCACGATATGCACAAATTGTTACGGGCGGGGAAGATCACATAATGGCAATTTTGATGGGATATCGACAACCCCCTAAAAATTTTCGTACACCTCAGGCTGGGTATTATTACAATCTTTATGCGGTTGATCAACAAATTGCGATGAAGCCTCCTTTGACGAATAATGCTGTTAAATATTTTGATCATTCATCTACGTCTGTTGAGCAGCAAGCACGGGATGTAACTACGTTTCTAAGTTGGACCTCCGATCCACATCTGATACAACGTCATCGTATAGGAATAATGGCTGGATTATATACTCTATTTGTCTTGGTTTTAGTTTTCTTAAAAAATCGTAAAGTTTGGTCTAATGTTAAGTAAAAAAGAAGTGAATAAGGAGTTAAATCCTATTATTGGGATTATTGGAGGCTCAGGAGTTTATGAAATTTCAGGGTTAGTAGATAAAAAATGGGTAACTGTTGAAACCCCTTGGGGGATTCCTTCAGATCAATTGTTAACGGGTAACGTCAATCAGGTACCTTGTGTATTTTTGCCTAGACATGGAAGGGGTCACTCTATTATCCCATCAGAAGTAAACCATAGAGCGAATATTGCTGCTATGAAAAGCTTAGGGGTAACCGATATTGTATCTGTCTCAGCGGTTGGATCCTTAAAGGAAGAATTATCTCCTGGAACTTTTGTAATTGTTGATCAAATTATTGATAGAACTCGCCTTAGAAAAAAAAGTTTTTTTGAAACAGGATTGGTCGCTCATGTTTCCTTTGCAGAGCCGTTTTGTTATCGAGTTGGCAGTATTTTATACGAGCAAGCTTTAACGTTAGGGCTTCCGGTTGTCAGAGGGGGAACTTATTTAGTAATGGAAGGCCCACAATTTTCTACTCGAGCAGAAAGTAATTTGTATCGTTCATGGGGTGCTTCGGTTATAGGGATGACCACCATGCCTGAAGCGGCGTTGGCGAGAGAAGCAGAAATCTGTTATGCAACCCTTGCTATGGTTACCGATTATGACTGTTGGCATGAAGAACATGATGCCGTTAGTGTAGATTCAGTTATAAAAACTTTAAAAAACAATGCGTCAAACGCACAATCGTTAATTTCTAGATTTATACCTGCTTTAGGAAAAGCTGAAAATAAATGTTATTTAGGCTGCCAAAATGCATTGGATAACGCCATTATTACCCCTAAAAATGATCGTTATTCTGATGTGGTTAAAAAATTAAAGAATATTGCAGGAAGAGTTTTATAGTCCAAATTTAATGTTTGTTTTAGTTTGGATTCGTAGCTAAGCCAATCTGATACCGCTGATCGGCTTAGCAGTTATTTATAGATTAAATAATTTTTTCTTTTTTATGAGAATCAAATTTCTGGATCATTAAGTTAAAAAGCAATAGTACGTTTAATTTTATGTACAAGATTTGGGTTTCTAATAAAAAATTCACTAAAAAAGGCATTTACTAAATTGCTGCGTAAGATCTTTTATGTAGATTGGGCATTACAAGAGCCATTGATCATAAAATTTCATTCAAAATTTTTTCGAAGTAATAGCAGGAAAAGATCATCGGTCGTAATGTCAGCCATAATTAAACCATTTTTTCTGGTCTAGATTCTTTAATTTCAGTGGAGTTAATTCTTTTTTTGATAAGGCTTGATTAGCAGGAATAAATAAAAACTCTGGCTTGGTATCATGAACATTTTTTACAAAATTATTGGGAGATAATTTTGCGGAGGTTGGTTAGCGCTAAAAATAATTTGATAAAAAATGATGAAGATTTATTTTGAACAAATCCAAACTGTTTTCGATTAAGCTTTAAAAAAAATCTTTTTTTAGTTCATGAGGATTTTTTTAATTTTTCTAAGTCCAATACATAAAGTTAAGCTAACGTCATTATGAATACATTAAGTTTAGATTCGTTTGAGTTTTGATCAAGTTCTCTGAAATTTATGTAAAAAGTTGATTTATATAATATTGATCGTTCGAAAAAGTTTTGGAAACACCATAGTACTCTGTTTGAAAATAAATTTAATACATAGATTGCGAAGAATCCGTAAATCAAATAGGCGTTGAAGGATAATCAAAGTTAATACAACATTACATCATTTATATTAGATGTTTTTGGAATGCATTTATGTGATATCATGCTAATAATAAACAATTTAATTTTAAATTAATTGTTATTAAGAATCAAAATACCTTAAAAATAACGTTTTATTGGACACTAAAAATTCTTGACAGGATAAATATCAAAGCATAGATTATGATCATTATTAACGGTTATTAAAAGTAGTTTAATAACGTTTAATATTAGGAGTAACGCGGCAAAACGCGCGTAGTTAAAACCCATAATGTCGCTTCGTTAAGGGCATTATATAGAAATAATGGAGCAATCCAAATGGCGAATTTTCGTCCCTTACACGACCGTGTGGTCGTTCGTCGGCTAAATAGTGAAGAAAAAACAGCTGGTGGTATTATCATTCCTGAAACAGCTAAAGAAAAACCACAAGAAGGTGAAGTTATAGCCGTTGGTCCTGGTGCTCGTAACGAGCAAGGACAAATTGTTGCTTTAGACGTAAAAGTCGGTGACAAAATTCTATTCGGTAAATGGTCAGGCACTGAAGTTAAAGTGAATGGTGAAGAACTTCTGATCATGAAAGAAAGCGATATTATGGGTATTGTTGGTTAACAACCCTTATAGCTTTGAGATAGTATAACTTTGATTTATTCTTGTAGGAGATTTAATTATGGCAGCTAAGGACGTAAAGTTTGGAGCTGATGCTCGCCAACGTATGTTGCGAGGAGTAGACATTTTAGCAGACGCTGTTAGAATAACGTTAGGACCAAAAGGTCGAAACGTTGTTCTTGATAAAAGTTTTGGTGCGCCACGCATTACCAAAGACGGTGTATCCGTTGCTAAAGAAATCGAACTTGCAGATAAGTTTGAAAATATGGGCGCACAAATGCTTCGCGAAGTTGCATCTAAAACTAATGATGTTGCTGGTGATGGCACAACCACAGCTACCGTGCTGGCACAAGCTATTGTTCGTGAAGGGTTAAAATCCGTTGCAGCTGGTATGAACCCAATGGATTTAAAACGTGGGATCGATAAAGCGGTAACCATTGTTGTTAATGAATTAAAAGCGAAAACAAAAAAAATATCGACCCAATCTGAAATTGCACAAGTAGGAACAATTTCTGCCAATGGTGAAACTGAAATCGGTGAGATGATCAGTGAAGCGATGGAGAAAGTGGGTAAAGAAGGCGTTATAACCGTAGAAGAAGCAAAAGGTCTACAAACCGAGCTTGCTGTAGTCGAAGGTATGCAGTTTGACCGTGGTTATATTTCACCGTATTTTGTAACGAATGCTGAAAAAATGACGGTTGAGCTAGACAATCCTTTTGTGCTTATACATGAGAAGAAATTGTCCTCTTTACAGCCTATGTTACCTCTTTTAGAGAGCATTGTTCAAAGTGGGCGTCCGTTATTGGTTATTGCGGAAGATGTAGATGGAGAAGCATTAGCAACTTTAGTGGTTAATAAATTGCGTGGTGGACTTAAAATTGCAGCTGTTAAAGCTCCTGGATTTGGTGATCGCCGTAAAGCTATGTTAGAAGATATTGCCATTTTGACCGGTGGACAAGTGGTCAGTGAAGAGCTTGGAATTAAACTTGAGAGCGTTACCATAAATATGTTAGGGAATGCTAAAAAAGTTCGCATTGATAAAGAAAACACTACAATTGTTGAAGGTGCTGGCGAAGCCGAACAAATTAAAGCACGTTGCAATCAAATTCGCGCACAGGTTGAAGAAACTACTTCTGACTATGATCGAGAAAAATTGCAAGAACGTTTGGCTAAATTGGCTGGCGGGGTTGCAGTTATACGTGTTGGTGGTTCTACAGAAGTTGAAGTTAAAGAACGTCGTGATCGTGTAGACGATGCGTTAAATGCGACTCGTGCCGCTGTTGAAGAAGGTATCGTTCCTGGTGGTGGTGGTGCATTAGCACGTGCATCTTTAAAGTTAGCGAACTTTACCCATGAAGTTGATGACCAGCGCGTAGGTGTAGAGATTGTTCGCCGAGCTTTACAAGCACCTTTACGTCAAATTGTTGAGAATGCTGGCGAGGATGGTGCAGTTATAGCAGGTAAAATTCTTGAAAACGACGATTATAACTTTGGTTTCGATGCCCAGGTAGGTGAATTTAAAGACCTCGTTCAGGCAGGTATCATTGATCCAACCAAAGTAGTTCGTAGCGCACTGCAAGATGCGGCTTCAATTGCTGGATTGTTGGTTACCACTGAGGCTATGGTAGCAGAACGTCCTGAAAAAAAGACTCCTGATGCTCCTGCTGGAATGGGCGGAATGGGCGGAATGGGCGGAATGGATTTTTAGTTTTTATACTTTGTCTGTTCCCTTTTGCTAGCTTATAATACATTAGCCGCTACGTTAGTAGCGGCTTTTTGATTAAAATTTTTAAAAATTGTTTGATAATTCTATTAAAATAAATGATAATTAAGGTTTAAGTTAATATTTTGAAGTAAATAATTTAAGTAGTAGTTGTGTGAAGTTTTAAAAATAACAAAAGTTTTATAAAAAGCTTGTAAATTTTGATAATGGTTAGGTAATTGTTTGTTACCGTTAACGTACACAATTTTATTTGTTTGAAGCAGTGAAAATTAATTATAAGAGATTTAAAAATTTATTGGCAAACTATGTTTTTGTCGAGAAGTAATGATATTTTTTTATTAGTTACAGTGTGTCGTACAACGAAAACCATTTTTATATCATTTTATTTTGATCGTATGGGTACACTTTGATTTGCAAATCAAACGTCATCATGCATATGAGCTTAATTTAATTTTTCATTAAAAAAATTGTATGTCTCATTTTATTGAATGTGAGAAAACAAGAAATTGTCACATCCAATCATAAAAAATTAAGTAAATCATTATTAATATTAATAAATATTTAATCTAATATTAATAAATAATTAAAGATTTTTAATCTTTATTATCTTTTTAGTCTAAAAAAAGTTTTTCTGTGAAAAAAAGTTAATATTTTATTTGACAGTAAGACTTTTTTATGTGCAAATAATAATTGAAAAGCTCAACGAGTTTTTTATCAAGCTAACGGAAATGCTTTCGTTTGATATTTTAACTTACTATTAGGTTCAATCTCGGGCTTAATAATTTTATGATAAGGATACGCGGTTAATGCAAACTGGAACCGTGAAATGGTTTAATCCTACTAAAGGATTTGGTTTTATTGTACCTGAAGAGGGCGGCAAAGATGTGTTTGTTCACATTACAGCTGTTCAAGCTGCTGGTCTTAGAGACCTCAAAGAAAATCAACGGGTCGGTTACGAAATCGTTACCGAAAGAGGAAAGGCTGCTGCAGCTAATTTAAAACCTCTTTAAAATATTATTACTGTATAACTTATAAACAGTAAGCAAGCCGGTTCTATACGAACCGGTTTTTGTTTTTTAAATGATTGTAACACTAGCAAAGTGTTAGACGCTCGGACGATATGACATGCTTATTCTAAGGTGTGATGTTTTGTATCAACAGAGTAGAAAAAGCGATCAGCAATTTTTTGATAGTCTGATGCATTAATGTTTTAAAAATTGTATAATTGATTTTGGAGCAAACTAAGCAGTTTCAACGTTAGACTTAAGTTTGATGTTAATTATATATTTTTTATACATTTGGGTTTTGTTTTGAAACAGAAACATAGTAAAGTATAATTACAAGTATGATATCTTAAATTTTTTATAAATGACACGTAGTTTTTTGATTGTTAATAGATCAAAGGAAGTAAAGTTTAGATTTCAGTGTAGACAGTCATATATGTTTAAAGTTTTTTAGTTTTTGAGTATGCATTAATAAATTTATTTAAATGTCGTTTTGATATTTAAATATACGGTTTTTTGCTGAATGTTTTATTTTCTTATAATTATTAAAATAACGGTAGATAGATAAACTATTATATCTCGAATTGCAGTTAAATTTTTTTCATTAACAATTAGAGCAGTTTTTACAGTATCTGGAATATAAGGGATATGGGCCAGTCCATTTTTTGTTTAATAATTTACAAATAGCTCGAGCTTGTTAATAAATCCTTTTTTCGAGTGTGTTTTTATTTGGCTAGGGTTGTTTAGCTTTATAACTTAAATTTAATAGTTTTTTGACATCAAATCATTCAATAATAGCGTCAAATAATATGTAAAACAGATTTATTAGAATGAAATTGAAATACTGAAGCCTTTTAATTTCATTTGTAATTGCGTAATAACAAAATTTGCGTATCTTAAGTTGAACTATGGGTGTTACGGTTGCAATCAACAAAATGTTGAATATGGCATTAAATAATTGTAAGTAAGAAATCCTTTAAACAAGATTACAATATAGCGAAGTTGAATGGATAGCAAAGGTTTGAGCGGTAAAGCTCAAATTATGTGGTAAAATAGGTAAAACTGGATCGTTTAAGAATATTAAGTTAAGCATTAAGTAGTCAGTTGGGACCTTGGATTGTACTAAAGGATTGATTGTGAGTGCTAATGGTGTTTGGAGTAGTTTATCATTTTTTCAATCTTTGTAAGTCAAAAATTGGGAAATGTGCTTGCTATTGTTAACGTAGAGTCATGATGTATAGTGTTGAGACTATGTATTGTTTAAGTAATATTTTTTGCAGTTGAAATGGCATCTCTAAAAATAATCTCGATCATACTGATTTGAGCATAGATTTTAATTCCATAACAGAGGGCAGGCAAAAAATATTGTCTGTAATATAATGAACAAATTTGATTTTTCTTCTTTATCTTCACATTTGAAGGCATGGCCATTCGAAGAGGCATCTAAACTTGCTAACCATATGAAGTTAAAAAAGAATAAATCTGATAAACCTGCCCTGCTCGAAACAGGCTACGGGCCTTCTGGCTTGCCTCATATCGGTACATTTGGTGAAGTTGCTCGAACTTCTTGGGTGCGGCAAGCCTATCAAGCTTTAACAGGAATGCCAACAAAGATGTTGGCTTTTTCTGATGATATGGATGGATTGCGGAAAATTCCTGAAAATGTACCGAATCAAAAAATGTTGGCCGAGCATCTTGGTAAGCCTTTATCAAAAATACCAGATCCTTTTGAAACCCATGAATCATTCGGTGCGCATAATAATGCTAGGTTGTGTGCTTTTTTAGATCGCTTCGGCTTTGATTATGAGTTTGCTTCTTCAACTCAATATTATTTAGAAGGGCGTTTTGATGAGACCCTGATAAAAATTTTATATTTTCATGAAGAAATTGTTTCTGTTATTGCACCGACACTCAGAGATGAAAGAAAAAAAACATATTCTCCAATATTACCTATTCATCCATTAACAGGTGTTGTTATGCAAGTTCCCATGGAAAAAATAGATGTAACAGCGGGTACGGTTGTTTGGCGCGACGATGAGGGTAAAAGCTTTGAAACTCCAGTAACGGGTGGTCATGCTAAATTGCAGTGGAAAGCTGACTGGGCTATGCGTTGGGTCGCATTAGGGGTAGATTATGAAATGTCTGGTAAAGATTTAATCGATAGTGTGCGACTTTCAAATAAAATTTGTAAGATCTTAGGGGGTACTCCCCCCACAAATTTGACATATGAGCTTTTTTTAGACGAGCAGGGTCAAAAAATCTCCAAGTCAAAAGGGAACGGTTTGTCTGTAGATGAATGGTTAAGTTACGCTCCTCCCGAAAGTTTATCTCAATTTATGTTCAATACCCCTAAAAGAGCAAAAAAACTATATTTTGATATTATACCAAAGGCAACGGATGAATATCTAAAACATATTTCAGATTGGCAAGAAATTGCTAACAGCACCCAAAATCACTCAGAAATAAATAGTCAAATAGAAATTCTAAATAATCCAGCGTGGTTTATTCATAAAGGGGAATTGCCCAAATTGGCAGGAAGTCCTGTTTCTTTTACAATGCTACTCAATTTAGCCAGTGTTGCCAATGCAGAACGTTCTGAAGTATTATGGGGGTTTTTAAAAAAATACGACACTGACGGATCTTTTGAAAAGAAACCTTTGTTAGCAAACCTCGTCAATTTTGCATTTCATTATTATAAGAATTTTGTCAAACCAAATAAATCATTTCGTCATGCTAATGAAAAAGAAAAGTCGGCTCTAATGGATTTGGTTTCTCAATTAGAAATCGTGAAAAATAAAACTTTGTCTGGAGATGACTTGCAAAACCTAGTTTTTTCGATTGGGAAAAAACACGAATTTGAGCCTCTGAGAAGTTGGTTTGGTTGCTTGTACGAAGTCTTGCTGGGTCAGAAAGACGGTCCTCGTTTTGGCATATTTATTAGTTTATATGGCATAAAAGAAACTATTCAACTCATTCAAGATAAACTTAAAAGTGATAATAATTTTGCACTATAATTAAAAACATTCATAGGAACATGCACTCTTTGGATTATAATGATAAACGTAAAAAATCTTTTTATAAAAAAAATAGTTTAAAAAAAACTAAGAAGAGTTTTTTATTTAAAATAGTTCCCCGTATTGTGGGGATTATCTTATTTTCTATAGCTATTTATGTGCTGTATAATGAATTTACACATCTTAGTCTTAAAGAAATTCAGATTTCTTTAAAAAACATACCTACTTATTCTTTAATTTACGCTGGATTGTGTACATTATTATCTTTTTTTGTTTTGTCTTTTTACGACAAATTGGCTGTGAAACAAGTAGGCTATCCTCTATCTTTTTGGAAGTCTACGTTTGCCTCTTTTTGTTCTTATGTTTTATCCCATAATATTGGTTTTTCAGCATTATCTGGTGCTGTTGTAAGGTTTCGTCTTTATGGCAGCTGGGGTTTGCAACCACTGGCTATCATGCAAATTATCGCTTTTTGTTCTGTTACTTATATGTTGGGTGCAGCAGTCCTAGTTGGTGGATTATTTATATTTGAATCCAATCATTTACCTGTTATTGGGCAGCAATTTCCAGCAATTATTTTTATTATTTTAGGTAGTTTGGCTTGGATTGCAGTCATTTTTTACGTATTTATTTCTTTTTACTGTAGTGAATTAAAATTATGGAAATACCGCTTCTCGTTTCCTAGTCCAACTATGGCTTTGGCTCAGATTGGTATCGCCACAGCAGAAGTGATCGCTACTGCAGCTATTCCGTATTGCATCATACCTGATCACGCGGTGATATCTTCTTATCAAAGTATTGATTTTGCTTCTTTTCTCAGTATTTATATTGCATCATACACTGCAGGGTTGATCGCAAGCGTTCCTGGTGGAGCAGGGGTATTTGAAGGGAGTATGCTTTTAGGGCTCAAACCCTATTTGCCGGTTTCGGATATTGTCTGTGTTATATTTATATTTAGGCTATTTTATTATTTAGTCCCTTTATTTTTTGCCGGCATATTGTTTGCAAGTTATGAAGTATTTCTTAAAGGAGAAGTTGCGCTTCATAATAATGCAAAAAAAATACAGGTTTTTGACTTAAGACCTATTCCCACGATAAATCAAAACATCCGTGAAAGTGACGCAGCGTTTTCGGTTTTAGTTGGAGCTGCGGCTGTTGGTATTTGTGGGTTGATTGTTTTGGCTTTGCCAGTAGTAGATCCTACTATATGGCAATCGCAGGGAACTGTTTTTTCTTTTATTGAAGTGATAGGAGATTATGCGCTCTCTTTTTTTGGACTATTATTACTTATTATGACTATAGCTCTTATCAGACGAATTACAGTAGCTTGGCGATTAAGTTTATTTACACTTATTATGTTAGTAGCCATAACCCTAATACGCGGAGCGCCTTTATATATTCCCGCTATGCTAGCTTTAGTGGCTTTTTTTATTGCACCTTTTAGATCTTGTTATTACCGTACTGCCAGTTTTCTAGCAACACCACTCTCCTTTAAAGTAGCTGTGGAAGTTATTATTTTGTTAGTAACCGTCTACGTTATAATTTGTATTAACCCGCCAAATTTGAATGGTCAAAGCGTTACTGAAATTATTCTTTCTCATCATGTATCCTTACATACAAAGTGGATTGTTGGGTTAATGGTTGCTGTAGGGTCATTAATTTTGTTTCAAATGACTTTACCTGCTAAAATAAAATATGAAAAATGGTCAGATGAGCATAGAAAACTTTACGAGTTACTGTCTAATTCAAAACAATCTCCTTTTGATATATTAAAACCGACGCATATTCTGATTTGCTCCACTGAAGGTACTCTTATTCCTTTTATAAAAAGGAATAATGTCATTATAGGACTTGGCGATCCAGTGGGAAACGAACCCGAAATTATTAATACAATTTGGCGTTTAAGGGATTTAAGTGTACAAGAAAATTGCTCTATCGCTTTTTGGGAAGTTAAAAAACGATATTTATCAGTGTACAGAGATTTAGGGCTTGTAGATATTTCCATACCCAAACGACAAGATTTTTACGTATGCTGTGAGCCAAGTTATACAAATACACTAATGCGTTTTATTCAGCGGATTGGACAAAAAATTACATCAACTTCTTTTGATTTTTAAATTAGATATAGATATAAATAGGGTAATAGAAGAATTAGATACCTATTGAACTGATGTGTTTTTAACTAACAAAGGTATTTCTTTCTAAATATAGTTTGGATAACGCATTAAGATGCTTAATTTTATCTTGATAAAGTAATAATTAACATTGATTTAAAACGTATTATGTGTAAAATGAAATGGGATTAACCTTGCTATTTGTCGAATAGTTACAATATATTAGACAAATGTTAATTTTATACGGAAATGAGCTAAATGATGTTTCGTCCTGATTCTTACAACAATACTGCCAATGTAAACGAACAGATCGCCTTTGACCAAGGCCTTCGCAGTTATATGTTACGAGTCTATAATTGGATGGCTTCTGGATTATTTTTAACTGCATTAGTTTCTTATTTAACGGTAAATACCCCTATGGGTAATTTGTTTTATCATACAGTTATTAATGATATGGGCGAAACCGTTCAAACCGCTGCCCCTACAGGGTTAGGTTTTTTGGCAATGTTATCTCCTTTGGCGTTTGTTCTCGTCATGTCTTTTGGAATCAATCGCTTATCTACTCAAACCGCCCAAACTCTTTTTTGGCTTTTTTGTGCGGTAATGGGCATAAGCATGGCAAGTATATTTCATATTTATACTGGGGAATCAATTGCCAGAACTTTTTTTGTCGCCGCTGGTATGTTTGCGGGTGTGTCGTTATGGGGATATACAACTAAACGTGATTTAAGCGGTCTAGGCTCTTTTTTGTTTATGGGGTTGTTTGGTCTAGTGATTGCTATGGTGGTCAATATATTTCTTCATAGTTCAGCCATGGCAATGTTGTTTAATATTGTTGGGGTTTTAGTTTTTACAGGCCTTGCAGCTACGGATACGCAAAGAATTAAATTGTCTTATCAAACCTTTTATCAATATGAGGGACCAGATATGGCAATCAAACGAAGCGTTTTTGATGCTTTGACCTTGTATCTTAATTTCATTAATTTATTTCAATTTCTCTTACAATTTATGGGTGTGAGACAAAATAACAACTAGTCTTTGCGATAAGTTAATTATTAAAGGCGTGCCAAATTAATTTTGGCGCGCTTTTTTATTTACATTAATGCTATTTTAAGTATGCTGTAATTATTAAAATGTTAAAATGAACTGAACGTTCAATTCATTTAATTTTATACGTTTCATTTAAAAAACTAAATACTGTTTTGATCTTCTTGATTAAAAATGGAGCGTTGGATCACGTTTTCGCAATATATAAAATTGTCCTTTTAAAGTTTAAAATATGGTATTATTATGACAAATCTCTACAAGAGTTTTAAACGTCTTATTTATTGAAAAATTCAATAAATAAATGGGTTGATGAGTTGAGAAATGTTAAAATCAACGAGGCATAGAATGAAAAAAATATTGCCGAAGGTTTTGTTATCGGTAATGGGATCCATGTTTGCAATAGTTTTAAGTGGCTGCAAGCTTGTAGTTTTAGATCCAAAAGGTACCATAGGGTTACAAGAAAAATCGTTAATAATGATGACCGCAGGGGCGATGCTATGCATCGTAATTCCCGTCATTATAGCGACTATAATTGTGGCTTGGCGTTATCGCAAGTCGAATACGAATTCAACATATGCTCCCAAATGGGATTTTAGTTATACCTTGGAAACTATCATCTGGGGCGTTCCTATGTGTTTGATAGCATTTATTGCCTATCATACTTACATATCTTCTCATAAATTGGACCCTTACAAACCAATTTTAGCTCCTGCAAATAATCCTCATGCTAAACCCATCAACCTGCAAGTAATTGCCTTAAATTGGAAATGGTTATTTATTTATCCAGATTACGGTATAGCGTCGGTCAATGAGATGGCTGTGCCCATTAATACCCCAATTGCCTTTCGTCTAACGTCAGATGCTGTAATGAACTCTTTTTGGATTCCTCAGTTAGGATCTCAGGTATACGTAATGGCAGGTATGCAGACACAATTGCATTTGATGGCTATTGAACAAGGAAATTACGCAGGCTTAACCAATAATTATAGCGGTTCAGGGTATTCCGATATGAAATTTAGAGCTTTGGCTAAAGATGATAAAGGTTTTCAAGATTGGGTTAGCAAAGTTAGAGCATCATCCAACCAACTTAATGATAAGACATATGCCAAATTACATATTGAGAGTATAAAAAATCCGGTGGAGTATTATGCACGTGTCGAACCTGCACTTTTCGATAATATTGTTGCAAAATACAATAATGGAATGGTTATGGATAAAATCACGGGTAAAATGATCTATACAGGTTCAACTCACTTTAGTAATACGCAAGCAGGGGAATGAGTAAGATGTTAGGAAAATTAACCCTTTCTGCTATCCCATATAATGTCCCAATTCTCGTAGGTACATTTATTGGCGTAGTTGTCATTGGATTGGCAGTTTTAGGTGCTATTACCTATTATGGGAAATGGGGAGTTTTATTCAAAAATTGGCTCTTTTCCGTTGACCATAAGCGTATTGGTATTATGTATATTGTCTTAGCGCTTATAATGTTGTTTCGTGGGTTCACCGATGCATTAATGATGCGGACGCAACAAGCTCTTGCTTACAATAGTCCAGGTTATTTACCGCCCAGCCATTACGATCAAATTTTTACCGCTCACGGTACAATCATGATATTTTTTATGGCTATGGCGTTTATGCAAGGTTTGTTTAATTTAATTGTTCCTCTGCAAATAGGTGCTAGAGACGTTGCGTTTCCTTTTATTAATTCATTAAGTTTTTGGTTAACTACGGCAGGTGCAATTTTAGTCAATATCTCTTTATTTATTGGAGACTTTTCTACAGCGGGTTGGTTGGCTTATCCCCCTGTATCTGAATTGCAGTTTAGTCCAGGTGTTGGCGTGGATTATTATATTTGGGCTATTGAAATTTCGGGTATCGGAACAGTATTAACGGCAGTTAATTTTTTAACTACTATAACGAAAATGCGTGCCCCCGGTATGACTTGGATGCGTATTCCCATATTTACTTGGACCGTTATTGCTTCATGCATAATGATTTTTACAACTTTTCCTGCTTTAACGGTAGCCATAGGTGAGCTGGCTCTTGATCGTTATTTGGGTATGCATTTCTTTACCAATGAAGCGGGTGGTAACGTTATGTTGTTCCTCAATTTAATATGGGCTTGGGGACATCCTGAGGTTTATATTTTAGTTATTCCAGCTTTTGGATGTTTTTCTGAAATCGTTCCTGTTTTTAGTAAAAAACCATTATTTGGTTATCCTACGATGGTTTATGCGACAATGGCTATTACGATATTATCGCTATTTGTCTGGGTGCACCACTTCTTTACAATGGGAGCAGGAGCAAATGTTAATACCTTCTTCGGTATTATGACAATGATCATTGCTATTCCGACAGGTGTTAAAATTTTTAACTGGTTATTTACTATGTATCGAGGCAGAATTGATTTTACTGCACCCATGTATTGGACCATTGGATTTATAATTGTTTTCGTTATTGGTGGAATGACTGGGGTTATGCTTTCCATTCCAGCAAGTGACTTTGTGTTGCACAACAGTGAGTTTTTGGTTGCACATTTTCATAATACCATTATTGGTGGCGTTTATTTTGGATACATTGCCGGAATGAATTTCTGGTTCTCAAAAGTAACGGGTTTTAAAATAAGTCAAAAACTTGGTAAAGCTGCTTTTTTCTTCTGGTTTTTTGGGTTTTTCCTAGCATTTATGCCTTTATACGTTACAGGGTTTGACGGTATGGTGCGACGCTTAAACCATTACGATAATCCAGAATGGCACATTTGGTTGCAAATTGCATGTTTAGGTGCATTTTGTATTTTAGTAGGTATTGTTTGTCAGTTGGCTCAATTGTTTTTAGCAATTATAAATGCCAAGAAACCAGAAAATATTGATGTAACCGGCGATCCATGGGATGGACGAAGTTTAGAATGGTCTACCTCATCGCCGGCACCATCATATAATTTTGCACATATTCCTATCGTTCACAGTCGTGATGCGTACGCTTATGATAAAGAACATGGTATAGACACTCGACGTACCTCCGAACCTTATCATGACATTGTTATGCCCAAAAATACTTCGACAGGATTTTGGATTGGTATTATTTCCATTGTTTTAGGATTTTCTGCAGTTTGGCATATTTGGTGGTTATTTATAATCAGTGGAGTTATTATCTTAGCTATTGTTATAGGGTACAGCTTTATAGATGATAAAGAATTTATAATACCAGCATCAGAGGTTGAACGTATTGAAAAAGAGTATTCACGTAAACTTATGACACAGGTGGCTGAATAATGACTGAAAATATTATGACAGTGAATAGTGTTTCCGAAGAACATGAGCATCAAAATCATTCAGTCTTTGGCTTTTGGATATATCTGATGTCAGATTGTATAATTTTTGGTTGTTTATTTGCCAGTTATGCCGTCTTGCGTTTTCAATTTGCAGGTGGTCCTACAGCTAAAGAAATGTTCGAGCTTCCGGGAGTAGCCATGGAAACGGCTCTTCTTTTAGTAAGTTCTTTGACTTTTGGTTTTGCCATGATCGAAGCGTATAAAGGGAAAAAGACCGGAACAGTTTTTTGGATGATTGTATCCGCGATATTAGGAGCAGGCTTTTTATTTCTAGAAATAAAAGAATTTATTTATCTTATTGCTCATGGTGCTTCTCCTGATGTAAGTGCCTTTTGGTCTACTTTTTTTACGTTGGTCAGTACGCATGGATTGCACGTTACCCTTGGAATAATTTGGATGATTGTTTTAATTGTTCAAATATTGTTAAAAGGAATTAACTCGAAAATGCTGCCACGTTTGGCTTGTCTTAGTTTATTTTGGCACTTTCTTGATATTATTTGGATTTGTGTGTTTAGCTTTGTATATTTGTTGAGTATGGTCCCATGACAGAAAACCAAGCCGTTATTTCCCACGAAAAACATTATCAACATGGAAACGTGGTGTCGTATATTGTTGGATTTGTACTTTCTGTAATTTTAACTGTGATTGCCTTCTATATCGTTATTTCTCATTCTTTATCGTTAATGGCGACTGGAATTGCGTTGGGTATATTGGCAACATTACAGATTATTGTGCAATCTAGTTTGTTTTTGCATGTTAGTCTCATGCCCAGCAAGAGGGTTGATTTAATTTCATTTTTATTTAGCGTGTTTGTTGCTTTGGTAATTGTTTTTGGGACATTATTCGTCATGCATAATGTTGGACATTTTATGATGTCTAGATAAATATTTGGGATTAACTTTCGAGAAAAATAAACAAAAAGCCAAGGATTTTCTAAGACCTTGGCTTTTTGAATTTTATGATAAAGAATTGTTTAGCTTTTATGAGGATTTTTGGACAATAAATCTTTTTTATTTGGCTTGCCATTCCATTCATCCGCATCAGGTGGAGGAATTTCCTTTCGAGTCAAATTGGGCCATATTTTTGAGAGCTCACTATTCGTTTCGATCCAGCCTGTTGATCGGTCATCACTATCAGGGAAAATAGCTTCTGCTGGACATTCAGGTTCGCACACACCACAGTCAATACATTCATCTGGATTGATAACCAAAAAATTTTCACCCGCATAAAAACAATCCACAGGACAGACTTCAACACAATCCATATATTTACAGCGTATACAATTCTCAGTGACCACATAGGCCATTGTGTTCTCCGATTCAAATTCGTTTAGAGGAGAATTCCTCTTAAGGAACTTTGTAAATTTAAATTAATATTAGTTTTGATTTTAATCAGTTTTTCAGGGATAGGACCACTGAGTGCTTTTCTTTTAATACGACAGAAATTATTTTTCAAGGATTTCGTCGTAAAGAGTGTATGCTGCCTTTGCAGGCGAGCGCTCGGTTGGTAGTTTTTTGATTTTTATAACTACAATTTTTTTGTTGGTGAAAAAAGTTAATATATCATTTTCTTTCACCAAATAAGCTGGTTTTTTTACAGGGTATGAATTTAATCGTATAGATTGGCTTTTGATGAAATGTGAAGATGAAGTACGTGTCCTAAAAAATCGGCTACGCCATAACCATGTATCTAATCTTTGTAAATGAATCTCTGATTTAAGGATGTTTTTTTTCATAGCATCGGTTTACCTCGCAAAGAGGTGTTTCCAGCTTTTGCAAAAAGAAGTGTGGACGGCTATTAATTGTTTTCTTTTATATAATGTAGAAAGAATTCATTCTTATTTTTCACAGTTAGTAGATTTTATATCTTAGGATTTTGGAAGCAAGTAAAAAGATAATTTGTGGCTCTTTAAAAATACCATGGTTTGATATTTTACATGTTAATTTTATTAAGTTACTGACTTAAATGAGAAAATAAAATGGTAAGATTAAATGCTTTTGGGCAACCAATAGGTAAAGAACTTCCAAATTGGAGGGGCGCACGCCAGCCGGAGAAAATAGTCCGTATGGGACGTTACTGCCGTTTAGAACCTATTTCTGCTTTACTGCACAGTAAACAATTATATTTAAGTTTTAACCAAGCTGCGGATCAGCGTGACTGGACTTATTTATTGTCAGGCCCGTTTTTAACACTGACCGATTATCAAACCTATTTAAGCCATTTAGAAACCTGCCGTGATCCTTTGCATTATGCCATTATGGATATGATGACACAACAAGCGGTTGGTACAGTCGCATTGATGCGTATAGATTCTTTTAATGGTGTAATTGAAATCGGAAGCGTCATTTATTCGTCTTCCATGAAGCGGACGCGTATTGCAACCGAAGTGATTTTTTTATTACTTACTTATGTATTTGGTGAATTGGGTTACCGTCGTTTAGAGTGGAAATGTGATGCATTAAACGCTCCTTCACGTGCAGCGGCCAAACGTTTTGGTTTTACCTATGAAGGTCTTTTTCGGCAAGCAGTGGTTACGCGCGGGCGTAATCGCGATACAACATGGTATTCAATCATTGATAGTGAGTATCCAGCATTAAAGAGAGCTTATGCACAATGGTTATTGCCTGCCAATTTTAATGCTCAGGGAGTTCAGCGCAGTAAACTTAGTAAATATATCACTGAACAACGCGCGAAGTCGTGCTATAAGTAATTAAATGATATGACGATTGCTTCGCCAGTAAAATATTTCGCTAAGATTACTAATGATGTAAAATATTAAAATGGCGCGCTTAATAGGTTTTAAATAATTGGATCATCCATAGCGTCAGTTTTTATGTTTCTCTATTTATTCTTAGTTGAATCGAGAAGCGTATTAAAATTTGTTATTAAAACTAAATTGATAGGGGTATGAACAATTCGCTACGTTAGAGGATGTGCACTGTTATGTTTAAAGGCTTTAGTTAGTATTTAGCAAAGCTTACTTTTAATACAGTAGAGCTAAATATCGTAGTGTTAGCAGGTTAATATTGCAATTAGCGCAATAATAAGTTTCGAATAAACTATAGTTTTTTTGATCCAACTTCCGTTATTTTAAC
Source organism: Commensalibacter sp. Nvir (assembly GCF_963921845.1). Lineage (NCBI taxonomy): Bacteria > Pseudomonadati > Pseudomonadota > Alphaproteobacteria > Acetobacterales > Acetobacteraceae > Commensalibacter > Commensalibacter sp. Nvir. The sequence goes on from NZ_CAWUGZ010000069.1 coordinate 21,702, forward strand.
CTATGAAGACGGCTGGTATTTGCACCGACGCAAACTTTTAGTCAGCGCTTGCTTTTTCTAGTTAGAATTAATTATTGGCCACATAATAACTATATATCAAGATATTAAGGCTTTATAAATTAATTGTTTTTTTTAATTATGTCTTTTGTTTTCATAAAATTGCTTTAAATCAAAAAGAGAAGTATTTTTCAAAAGTTGTTTTTGTAACAGTTTATGTTTAATTTTTTGGATTTTGTTCCGTGTTTGCCCTTCACGGAAAGAAGAAGGACCTATTCTTTCGAGACAGGCAGGCCCCATGGGAATATGCCGTAAAGATTGTGCTTTAAAAAATGTTAAACCTAACATTTTAGCAAACGTTGCTCCCAATGTAGATGAGTAGGGGAGTGGGTAAAAATCGTTTTTATTAATTAATGAAAGAAATTTTTTATGCCTTGCCTTCAGTTTTTTTCTAATGCTGGTTAAAACGTCAATCCTGATATAATTTTCATCTAATTTTACCCAGCCCAAATAACGGAAAAATTTTTCATTACAAGATTCTGTCTTTTGGAAATGATAAAGGCAAAAAAGGGGTAAATACTGGCTATTGTCTTCTTCATAATAAAGATCGTAAAATAAAGCCCTTAACTTGATGTTTTTGGGGGTAAACAAGTGCTTTGTATACACAGCTTCATACGCAACAATTATGTCATAACGAATTAATATTTTTTTTTCCTTGAGCGAGAACCATTGCTTTGATTTGTTCCACATTAATCCCATAGTTTCTAAAAGTTGATAAATCGTGCCATTTAACGGAGTGTTTTTCGTATGGTCGTATAATTCATTGAAATTGAAGTAAAGCGATCGAGATAAATGCGTTAAAGTGGTATTAAGACGTTTCAAGATTAAATGTTGCTGATTGTCATTTAATAAATCCTTATTTAATACGTTAATCTGGGGTGTGATCAGGTCACGCCCTTTTCCAAGTTTTGCAATAACTGTGTTTTCCCAGATAAAATATTTATGTTCATAATCCAGTTCAATGGTGTCATCGCTCGCGCGAATGAATTGGTCTACTTG
>NZ_CAWUGZ010000070.1:0-8218 GCF_963921845.1 Commensalibacter sp. Nvir
CTATAATAGTCCTAAGATCATAAACTTAAATAACCATTTAAAACTATAATAAATAGTTTTAATCGCTCAAGAACTTTTCTACTACTCTATAACACTAAAATTAATTCTATAAACTTGGAATTACAAATTAGAACACTAATAAATTAATGTTCAATCCTCGTTAAGCTAACAAATATTTTCTACATTGAGCAAATAAAAACTCATAAACGGTTTTATATAAAATCACCGACGGAGTTTTTAAATCTATATGTTTTTTATAGTTCCAATCATAAATCAAAAAACTGCTTTTTAACTAATACTTTATTAATAGAGTTACTGGCTGGTTGTATAATTTTTATTGCATTTATCCACTTGGCTTAACATTAGTAATTTTGCTGTTTTGAAAACACTTTTTTGATTTTTTATTACCATCAACACCTATACTCACGTTTTGACGAAAACTGATATTTTCCTTTTAAACCATATAAAATTTCAAAGACATAGATGGATCATAATAAAATATCCAATTCTTTATAAAGGTTAAACAAAGCAATCTTATATTGCATATATTATGATATAAAATACTATTGAAGCGATTGTTTTTCTTTAATAAGGACCTTAAAGCATTTCAATAGCCTCTAATAACGTTTCAACCTCATTTTGTTTTGTTGACCAATTTGTGCAATAACGCATAACATGCAATTGTTCAAGAGAATCCCAATAAACAAAACCAAAATGCTTAGCGAAAAAATCAGCGTGCTTAGGAGTTAAAATAGGAAACTGCTGATTAGTACCAGATCGTCCAAAAAAACGAATCTTTTTTTGTTCAAACGCCGCACGTATATCCAAAGCGTAACGCACTGCATTCTGGCAAATTTTTTGATAAAGATTATTTTCAAATAACGTACTAAATTGAATACCAAGCAGTCGACCTTTGGCAAGAAGCCCCCCATGTTGTTTTATCATTGCACGAAAATTAGATTGTAAAGCTTTGTTCACAATTACAACGGCCTCACCAAAAAGTGCCCCGCACTTCGTGCCACCGATATAAAATACATCTGTAAGTTCTGCTAAATCGGTTAACTCTATATCGCATATTTCTCGATTGAGAGCATAACCTAATCGCGCACCATCGATAAAAAGAAAAAGCTGATAACGACGGCAAACCCTAGAAATCGCCTGTAATTCTTTTTTACTATACAGTATACCCAACTCACTAGGATGTGAAATATAAACCATAGCTGGTTGCACGATATGTTCTTTAAATGTACTTTTTATATAATAATTTTCCATAAAATTTTGTATTTGTTCTGCATAACATATTCCATCCCCAGTGGGTAAAGTCAAAACTTTATGTCCAGTCGCCTCAATAGCACCCGTTTCATGCACAGCAATATGCCCCGAATGAGCAGCAATTACCCCTTGATACGGCCGTAACATACTGTCAATAACCGTAGCATTTGTTTGCGTGCCGCCAACTAAGAAATGAATATCTGCGTCATCGTTTTTAATTGCTTGCTTTATGCGTTTCTTTGCTTGATCACAATATGAATCAAGACCATAACCTGCTGTGATTTCCAAATTAGTTTCAATTATTTTTTTTAGAATATCTGGATGGCATCCTGTTTGATAGTCATTGCTAAATTTTGTCATAATGATTTCTTTACGTTATGTTACTTAAAACCGTTGGATAATTTTAACTATTTAATTCCTATAAAACGTATTATATAAATCAAAAAGTTAATAAATATATCGTTACAGATTGTTACTTTAAATCCCTCCATTCCCTTCCAATAAATCCCTTTCTATTTTTTTTAATCATAATCTAAAATCAAATTTTCTACTCACTGAACCAGTATGGATTTTATTTTTAAACTGTTTTTTAATTATTAAACTTGCTAGCAATGCCATACAAATTGCAGTTGATTTCACAAACCATTAATTATTTATTATTATCTACGTTGTACATACAAAAATTTTTTTAAAATCAATCCGAATTTATATGCTCCATAATATAACGATGACGCCATTTGCAAGGGGTAACGCCTATTTTTTTTGAAAAACTTGGCGGAAATACCCAACGTCACCAAAACCACATTGCAATGCAACTTCACAAATTGAATAATATTTGGACAACAACAATTTTTGTGCCTTTATCAAACGCTGATGTCGTATAGCCTCTGTAATGGTTATATGAAAAGTTCGATGATAAATACGTCCCAAATAATCAGCATTGCATTTAAGTTGCTGGGCTAATTTTGACGTAGAAAGGTTTAAATGATATTGTGTCAAGATTAATTGACGAGCTTTCCAAGCTAATGCAGCACTTAAAAAAGAATCTGAAACGGTTTTATAATTGTCTGTGTCTAAATGTTGAAAAATCAATAATAAAATAAATTCAAGGGATCGGCTTCGTTTTGTTTGGTTTTGATTATTTAAATATTGATGAGCAATATTTTCCTGTTCAGCTAAAAATTGTCTAAACAATGAAAGCATGTATTGAAAATTCGAAACTTTTTTATACTGAGGAAATGATAAAGTGGATTCAGAAAATTGTCGATCAACAATTTGATCACTTTGAAGTTCAAAATGAATCCAATAAAATTTCAAATCGGACGAAAACTTTCCAATTCCTGTGTGCCAACGTTGAGGCCATAATAACAAACTTTCCCCTACGCCAATGTCAAAACGTACGTTTTCTTCCTGAATGGCTAGTTTACCACTTTCCACAAAAACCAGCTCCCAAGAATTAAGCCTGCGCTTAGGATGACTGCCTACTCCTCGTGAAATAAATAAACCCCCATTTTGCACTCTAATTGGTAATTTTATGTTCAAATTTAACATAAAAAGTAGATTCCTGTTTTTGTTCTTTTCGTGATTATTCTACATACAAATTAGGAATTAGGTTATTTTAAATACTTATATTCACAACAACGTTATAAGTCGGAATCACGACTATTTTATACTTTTTTCTTCTCTTGTTAAATTTGCAGTCTCCCTACAAATTAAAATGGTATTTTGTAACAGCTTGTAATTAAAAAAATATTCAATTTTCATAAGATTTTAATTTTGAAGAGTCGTTCATGACTTCTATTCCTCTTTTTAATAAAATCGTTACTAAGCCCATAGTTAACAACAAACTTACCGTCCTAGAAAAAATTGGATATGGTCTAGGAGATGCTGGCGGTACGGTTATTACCTGTTTAATTACAAGTTTTTTAACCTTTTACTACACGGATGTATTTGGACTAACGCCGACCACTGTCGGAACCTTATTCATGATAATACGAATTTTTGACGCCATCTCTGATCCTGTTATGGGAGCTATTGTCGATCGCACTCAAAGTCGCTGGGGACGCTTTCGACCTTGGCAACTATGGATTGCTGTACCGATTGGTGTTGTTGGCTTTTTAACCTTTACGGTACCAAACACTACGATAAACGTTAAGATTCTTTGGGCTTTTGCAACATATTTCATGCTTTCTATCAGTTATACCGCGATTAATGTACCTTATTGTGCGTTAATTAATGCAATGACCAGCCGTCACCAAGAAGTAGTTTCTTGTCAATCTTGGCGCTTTATCTTGTGCGGGATTGCAGGATTTATTGTTTCTGTTGGATTGCCTTGGTCAGTCCAAAAAACAGTTCCTGGAAATCCTGCACAAGGTTATCAAATAGGTGTCGGCTTATTATGTATCATAGCCACTCTTATGTTTTTATGCTGTTTCTCTTTGGTACGCGAACGAATTCCTCTTAATCTTATGGGGAAATTTTCTTTGAAAGATCATCTAAAGGCACTCCGTAAAAATGATCAATTGTTGCTTATGCTATTGATGTCATTTTTATTAATCAATGTCTTTAATATTCGAGGCGGTGGATACATGTATTTCATTCTTTATTCAATGCATGGCAATACTGCCTATACAACTTTATTTTTTGCCACGGTGACGTTTGCTTCCATTCTGGGCGCTATTATTATAAATCCTCTTTCTCGACGTTTCGATACCGTACAGCTCTATTATTACACCAATTTGGTTTTAGCGGTTTTGGCTATTGGAATGTGGTTTATTCCTACTGGACTTACATTACAAAACATATGGTTGATGATTATTTTGGCTAACAATATTATCTTAGGTTTTACTTTACCGCTTCATTTTGCCCTAATGGCTTTTGCAGATGATTACGGGGAATGGAAAACAGGAATTCGTTCCTCAGGAATGAATTTTGCATTCAATTTATTTTGTATAAAACTGGCTTGGGCATCCAGTGCTGTACTTATTAGTGGTGTTTTTATTCCAGTCTCCTATCATCCTGGATACAAAAACCAGACTTCTCTTTCCCTACATGGAATTAAAGCTTTCGAAAGCCTTTTGCCTGCCTTTTTTCACTTATTATTAGCAATTTCAGTTCGATGGTGTCGATTGGACAATTCTATGTTGTCACGTATATCGCAAAATCTTCGTCAACGCCATCTCTGATAACAATATGAGAACCATTATGATTCATTCTTCAAGTATGGAAGTAGATTTAACGCAGCTAACTATTGAAGATCCGTTTTTTAGGCAATACCAACAACTGATTAGGGATATTGTCATTCCCTATCAGTGGGAAGCTTTGAACGACCGTATTCCAGAAGCCGAAGCAAGTCATGCCATCGAAAATTTCCGTATCGCTGCAGGCCAAGTGCAAGGAAAATTCTATGGAATGGTTTTTCAGGATAGCGATGTAGCCAAATGGATTGAAGCGGTTGCATATTCTCTATGTGAAAAGCACGATGAGGCACTCCTAAAAATCGCAGAGGAAGTTATTGAACTTATCGCTGCAGCGCAATGTGAAGATGGGTATTTAAATACTTATTTTACCGTCAAATGTCCTAAAGAACGATGGACTAATCTGGCTGAATGCCATGAACTTTACTGTGCAGGGCATATGATAGAGGCAGGGGTTGCTTTTTTCCAAGCGACAGGGAAACGTAGATTACTAGACGTTGTATGCCGTTTAGCGGATCATATTCATCGCCTTTTTGGTCCAAAAGAAGATCAACTTCATGGCTACCCAGGGCATCCAGAAATAGAATTGGCACTAATACGTCTATACGAAGTTACAGAAAACCGTTGCTATATGAATTTAGCCAACTATTTCATAGAGCAACGTGGCACCCTTCCCCATTTTTATGACCTTGAATATAAAAAGCGAGATGAAAAATTTCATTCAAACGCTCACGGTCCAGCATGGATGATTAAAAACAAAGCTTACAGTCAAGCACACGTACCTCTGTCAGAACAACAGAGGGCTGTCGGCCATGCGGTACGATTTGTATATTTATTGACGGGAACAGCCCACCTCGCGCGACTAAATAAAGACGAAGCAAAACGTCAGACTTGCCTACGTCTTTGGGAGAATATGGTTCAAAAACAGCTATTTATTACCGGCGCAATAGGGTCTCAGAGCTGGGGCGAATCGTTTAGTTCAGACTATGATTTACCAAGCGATACCGCTTATGCAGAAAGTTGTGCTTCGGTAGGATTGATAATGTTTGCACGGCGAATGTTAGAGATGGAGTGCGATAGCCACTATGCGGATATTATGGAACGCGCGCTTTATAACACCGTATTGGGAGGAATGGCACTAGATGGCAAACACTTTTTTTATGTAAATCCGTTAGAAGTTCATCCCAAAACGTTGCCCTTTAATCATATGTATGATCATGTCAAACCAACACGACAACGTTGGTTCGGATGTGCCTGTTGCCCACCTAATATTGCCAGATTAATCAGCGCTATCGGTTATTATATTTATACTTTAAAACCCGATGCGCTTTACATTCATCTTTATATTGGAAATACAGTTGAAATACCGATAGGAAAACAAAAATTAATTCTTCGCATTCAGGGCAATTATCCTTGGAGCGGACGTATAAAAATGACTGTTCTTTCATCAACTCCTATTTTCCATACGCTAGCCCTTCGTGTGCCAGACTGGTGCGACAGCACACAATTACACCTCAATCACAAATTAAGTAACGGAGCTATCAACAAAGGATATTTGCATATTTCTCATAAATGGCAAAAGGGAGACTGCCTTACTTTAAATCTTTCCATGCCTATTCGTAAAGTTTACGCAAATTCTCTGGTACGTCAATTAGCGCGTAAAGTTGCTTTGCAACGAGGTCCTTTAATATATTGCTTGGAAGAAATGGATAATGGTGTAGAGTTACACAATTTAACCTTGCCCCAAACAAGCAAGATGAATGTCATTAAAGGGCAAGGTCTATTTGAACACCAAATTTTAATCGAAGCTGAAGGCTATCGCTATACGCAGAACAATCCAGAACAGTCAGCTTTATACCATTATGATCACTTACCAACAGCCAAACATCCTCAGAAACTTACGTTTATTCCTTGGTTCAGTTGGGCAAATCGCGATATTGGAGAGACGCGTATTTGGATTAATGAAGAATAAATCAAAATTTTATTATAAAAACAGATTTAAAGATGGATGTATAGACATTTTGCAGTTCTATAAAGCTTAAAAAATTTTCATTTTTAACAAGGTACGTTCAATCTATGGTTTTTTGGATTTTATTATTACCGCTTCAGGGTAGTTCTTAATAATTTTATCAAAAAGCAATAAGGTTTTATTAACGGGGTTAAGACAGGTACTTAGAGAGGAGCTGCATTTATCGGAGCTTTAAAAACAAGTTGCAATGCATTAAAATTAAAGAACATATTTATACGTTTTGTAAATTGCTTTAGGAACTTTAACCATATTATCTATAGAAAAGCCTACTACTAAAAATATTAGTAATAAAAAACTGTCTTAACAAAGCTATAGAAAAAACATCACTAAAGAATATGAATCTTTAGTTTTTTCTTTTCCCAGATTGTGTAGGATCTTTTTTTATTGGTAAAGGCAGAAGGATCCGATCCATCAATACGATATCAATTGGATTAACAGCCAGTATATATTTCACACTGTTTTATTAATTTTAAACATAGCGATCATTCAAAAAATCTATACCAATATGGTAAAATTAGACTTCCCTTCAGCATTAAAACATTTTCAACGCAATAAAGAATGAAACAAAAACGACAAGGGTAACGGAATAGTAGATGAATTTTAAAATTAAATAAGGGTACGACTTAATGCGTCTACCGCAAGAATTGCGTACGCCACATCTTGGCCATTAAGATTGGCATTAAGATTCTTTAACGTATCATTATGGCTATTCGCAAGATTTCCAATTTTTACCAAATCGTGCCACGACACACTTTCAAGATGCAATTCCTTTAAAGTTGTAGGCATTTTTATAGAACGATAAAAGCGAATATATTTAGCCATTACTTCATCGGGTCGCTGCTCAAGTATAAGTTGTGTCAAGGTGCCATAAGCGACTTTCTCCCCATGCGTTAAATGATGAATTTCACCACTAATTGCTGTAAAGCCATTATGAATAGCATGAGCGCCTGCCAATCCAGCGTTTTCAAACCCTAACCCTGAAAGAAGCGTATTGGCTTCAATAACGGCCTCTACGGCTGGTGTAACCACATGACTTGCTACCGCTTCGTAAGCACTTTTACCCCAGGTTAGCAGGGTTTTTTCGCAGGCTTTTGCAATAGCCATCGCTGCAATAGTGGGAGATCCACCTACCATAGACTTAGAATGGGTTCTTTTTACAGCCATCGCTTCAATATGTGTGGCCAATCCATCAGCTATACCAGAAGCAAACAAACGTACCGGTGCTTTGACGCAAATCTCAGGATCAATCAACACCAAGTCGGGATTTCTGTTATAAAATCTGTATTTTTCGAACACACCCTCCTCACTGTAAATTACCGATAGAGCGCTACAAGGGGCATCTGTTGAAGCTATAGTAGGGACTATAATAACCGGTTGTTTTAATTCATCTGCCACCGCTTTTACCGTATCCAAAGTTTTTCCACCGCCTAATCCCATTACAGTAAAGGTTTTATAGGTTCGTGCCAATTCAGCCAAACGTCGAATTTCATTATCAGAACTCTCTCCCTTAAAACATTCGTATTTAAATTCAATACGCGACTGTTTTAATGTGGTGCTTACCGATCCCTCAACAATATCCCATACCCGATTATCTGCAACGACAAAAACAGAGTGTCCAAGTTCAGCGATGTATTCTCCTAATTCCTTTATAGCGCCCACGGCTTGAACATATTTTTTAGGAGATGAATATATAAATTTAACAATTAGCCTCTCCCTAATC
>NZ_CAWUGZ010000071.1:0-18553 GCF_963921845.1 Commensalibacter sp. Nvir
ATTAAATAATTTCTTTTTTACCTAAAAATACACGTAATTTTAACATTGTTCCGTTTTCTGATAAAGCACAACCAACAGAAATAACTCACATAGTTTCAAGTGGTTTGTAATAATGGAAAAAATAACAACAAAATATTAATAATATAGTACATACAATAAGCACAATAACCAAAGTAAACTACTTAAAAAAGGAAACCAACATTCTAAAAATAATCATTAGACTGTTGAGCTGCACGATTAAATTAAAATGAGATAATATGGCTCCCGAAGTAGGACTCGAACCTACGACCAAGCGATTAACAGTCGCTTGCTCTACCAACTGAGCTATTCGGGATCAGCCGTGACTTCTCTATAGCTTAATTTATGATTAATGGTAAAGTGTTTTTTTTAAATTTCTAATTTTTTTTGAATTTCTGTTTATGTCTTCATACAAGCAATCACACCAAAATTTTGTTAAGCGTCGTAAAACGATTTTTAGCCTTGCCAGCATGGGCATGTTGGCAGGCGCTGGCCTTTATTCTTATACTTTGAAAAATGAAAGAAAATTATCAAAAAAAACCTCTGTTCCCTTACAAACAGTACGCATCGCTTGGCCTCATAGCCATCAAGATGCTCTGTTTAACGTGGCCTGTGCTAATAATTTTTTTGTTAAAAATTCTTTAAACGTTCAATTATCTCCTCAGATTCAAACAAGCCAAGACGCTCTTAACGCTTTCAAAGCAAACAAGTGCGATGCTATCGTTATGTCTGCTTTGGATTGGATACCGGAATTGATATCAGGTTTAAAAGGAAAACTGTTAGTCGGCACTGGAGGAAGCAATTTTCGTTTGTTAGTTTCCAAACACCGTCGAATAGATCGCTTGGCGGATCTAAATAAATTAAAAATTGCCGTTGGACCAGGAGGACAAAAAGAAAAACTTTTTCTTTCTATTTTGCTTAGACGTAAAGGAATTAATCCAGACCAAAATATTAGCTGGATAGAAACAGAAGAAAAAGAACTGCTTCCCACACTTTTATCCAATCGGGTGCAAGCCATTATCACCAGTGATCCCCTCGCTTGGCAAATCCTAACGGCAGCAAAAAAACAATTATATGAATTAGCAGGAAGCCAAACCGGGAGTTGGAGTGTCCGCATTAATTATGTCTTAGGAGTTAGCGATCATTTCCTTAATAACTATCCAGACACTATTTCACCTCTTGCAAAAAGTATACGTATGGCCTCAATGTGGCAAAAAAATAATCTTAAAAAAACGAGTGACTTATTGACAGAGTCTCTTAAACCTATGAGTTCACAAGATATACTTTTAATGTTACAACATCAAAATCAAAATATCGCACCCATTAATAATAAATTATGGGAACAAATTGCCCAATATCTGGATGAATTCAAACTTTTAAACTTATTACCTATGAGTTTAAATTCAGCAAAAACAGCAAGACAATTTTGTTATACAATAAAAACTTAGTCAAATAGCAGCAATAAAGACGGGCTAATTAAAAGCAATTATTTTAACTAAGATAGCTTAGTAATTAAATTTTAATTATGTCGACTGTTACAAAAAAAATGCTCTTATAACCATCACGCAGGTCATCATTCGCATGGATGGTCAGTGAAAAAAAAGAAATTAAAGGCGAAACGCACACGGCGTGACGTTTCACTACAAAATTTTATCCAAGCGGTTTATTTAATAATCGATTTGGCAAAAGTTTTAATATCAATTCGGTTAAAAAAGGCGCTGTTTTGGGACGAAGCAAGCGGGAATCATAACCCGAAAACCGTCTATAATTCTCAGAAAGGCATAATTGAAAAAATTCACGTAAAGTTGTTCGCTTATTGCTGAGTTCGTTCACACCATTAATTGTAAAATTATTATCTTCACAATAATTTTTTCCTTTTGAATCTACTCGATTTACTATGCCTATCCTTTCATAAATTAAAAAACCATGGACAGCCAAGACTTTTGCTTCAAATTTAATTCTAGCTAAAAAAGAAAGATTAGCCCGATGATAGGCTAACCAATTAGCAAACAATAAAATGTGCCTACATTCTTCTTGCATGACAGGTTCAAATGTTTCAATAAGCTCTTTAGAAAAAAAACCTGACTTTTCAGCAATAGCAAACAAGCCAAAAGCAAAAAAACTATCCCAACATTCACTAAAGCCCGTAACCAGATAAGCCCATTCTGGGTCTTTAGGAATTTTATAAGAAGGTTCAGAAGCAAGAGGAATACCATAGAAATCAACTAAATCCGATAAAACTTCTTTATGACGATTTTCTTCCCAAGCATTCCTAGCAATTGCATCAGCCATTTCTGGATCAAGCAATTCTTTTACGTAAGCCGCCATTCTCAATCTGGCTTTTCCTTCCGTATGAACCGCTATATCCCATATGGGTAAGCTTTTTAGACGATCTGTCTCTTCTTTACTTAATTTTGGCCAATTCATAAAACTTGGCCTGTAAGGATTAAAGGTTTCTCTGAACATTTTGCAAACCATTTGTTTATGTTCATTGCTACCAATTTTAATTGAGCCAGGTATAGAACTCATCCAATGTCGAACACTATAATGTACTGCCTCGAGTTCTTTATCCGATTTCGCTTTCGGCAAATCGGATAAGTTTTCAGGTAATTTTGTATAGATTTCTTTCAAATTAGACATTTAACCAGCACTCCTTAAATATAATCAGAAAACTATTTTAAATCTGACCATCGTTCAATAATGCGATGCACTAATCCATAATGAATGGCTTCTTTAGCGGATATCCAATAATTACGATCCGTATCTTTGGTAATTTTTTCCAAAGACTGATCGGTCTCTTTTGCAAAAATATGGTTTAAACGTTCCCTCATCTTAATAATTTCTTTTGCTTCAATATCGATATCCGTAGCAGGACCTCTGACACCTCCCATAGGTTGATGCAACAAAAAACGTGTATTTGGTAGACAATAACGTCTTTTTTTATGACCTGCTGCAAAAATTAATGCCCCGGCTGACGCCACCCATCCTGTACCAATCATATTAATAGGGGCATGTTCATGAACAAATCGTATCATATCATATATTGTATCGCCACTCTCAACATGCCCACCAGGGGAATTAACATAAATATCAATAGGGTCATCCGACTCATAAGCCAAAGCTAGCAAACGACCCGTTACTTCTTTTGCGAGTTTATCGTTAATTTCTCCAAAAATGAGTATTTTTCGTTTCTCTAATAATTTATTTTCTACAGTATTACTGACACTAACCTCTTCTTTTGAAATTTTTTCTTGAGGTTTGTCCGATGGATTCTCTGGGTTTTCAGGATCTTCTAGCTCTAGACAATTAGGGTTACGAAAAGATGCAAGACTAAATCTCATTGTTAATTCCTGACTATAATAATATAAATAATTTTATTTTGTTACTTACAACGTATAAAGCTAAAACCCATTGCTTAAAACAAAAACACACAGTTTTTACATATTTATCCGATTTATATTAACCTAATAGGTTAAATACTACTAAATTAACATTCAATTCACGTGCGCTGTTGCAAAAGAGAATTACTTCATACAAAATTACGCAATGATCGTTTAATAAAATTTGCTATCAAGATAAACTACAAAAAGTTGAGGTTTCCGTGCTTTTAATCCATAGACCATTTCACTATTTTTTTCTTGTGCTTGGTCTTTTAAGTTTAGAGGGATGTGCAGACAGTCCCCTCATTAAAACACCTGTAGGTTGGTACCATAATTTAGAAGGAGGAATCGTTGCTCAACCTAGACTGCCGATTATAGGGAGCGATCAACCTTATCCTCACGTCGGATTGACCCCGACCCAGGCACCACCACTGCCCTCACCGGACCTTAGAAAAGAAATTACCAACAATTTGCAACGCGACCGAACGCTATCAGAATGGCAGAATACGGTAGATTCTTTTTCAATACCTAAACCAACCACCCCAAATAAAGGTACCTTAGACGACCATCAAACAAAAAATAAACCTTCTGAGGTTCCCAATTCACACCCAACAGCCGTGTCTAAAGACACAAAAAAGCAAAATCTTAACGATTCTAATCAAAAGACCTCTCAAGAATCATCCGCAACCTTGGATGCGGCTGGAGATGAACATCCGTCTCTAGCCAATAAAAAAACACCAGAAACTAAAAAAAATCAGATCGCTCAAAAGGATCAAAATACTGCGGTAAATACTCCCGTAGTTATTCCAGAACTTCGAATGAACATAAATAATCAGCCGATCACTTTGCCTGCTATACCTGTTAATCCCCCCTTACCACCACAATTCCCCCAATTTAACATTCCTTCGAATCAAAATTTACCGCCTCCTTTTTATCCTTCCGGTCTTGAAACCAACAGTCTTTCAGGGGATTTGATTTCTTTTCCTCCAGATTCCGATACGCCTAACATAAACCAAGAAAAAATAATTAGTGATATCGCTACCAAAAATAAGGGAAAACGTTTCTATATTCATGGTTATGGGGATTCACTCTCTATCGACGCGAATTCTCAAGCTCAAGCCTTAACATTAGCGCTATTACGTGCAAAAACGATTGCAAAATTGTTAATTAATCATAATGTGCCAGAATCATCAATTTTTATACGACTTCATGCTATCGGTCATGGGGTTCGAGTAAAAACAGAGCCTTAATAATTTTATATCTGAAAATCGAGTTTTCAATGTCTGAAGAATTTCACCGTATAAGACGCTTACCTCCTTATGTGTTTGCAGAAGTTAATGCTGCCAAAAAAGCGGCAAGAGCCCGGGGGGAAGACATTATTGATCTTGGCATGGGGAATCCCGATAGTGTGCCCCCAAAACATGTTATCAAAAAGTTAATTGAAACAATGTCCTCGCCCAAAGTACACGGATATTCTGTAAGCAAAGGCATTATAGGATTACGTAAAGCATTATGTCGCTATTACCAAGAACGATTTCACGTCGATCTTGATCCAGAAAATGAAACCATTGTTACTTTGGGCTCCAAAGAAGGATTAGCCAATTTAGCTTCCGCCATTACCAGTCCTGGCGACACTATACTTGTTCCCAATCCTTCTTACCCTACTCACCAATTCGGCTTTGTTATTGCAGGTGCAGGTATTCGTTCGATACCGGCTACACCTGACGAAAAAATGTTAGAAGCATTGCACAGAGCCGTGAAGCATTCTGTACCCAAACCAACCGTACTAGTCGTTAATTTTCCATCAAACCCAACAGCTTACCTTGCTAGTTTAGATTTCTATCGCGAGCTGGTTACTTTTGCCAAAAAAGAGTCTATATGGATACTTTCTGATTTAGCTTATGCTGAAATTTATTTTGAAAAAGAAATTCCTCCTTCGATCTTGCAAGTGCCTGGGGCAAAAGACATTGCGGTTGAGTTTACTTCTTTATCGAAAACTTATTCGATGGCAGGTTGGCGTATCGGCTTTGCGGCAGGAAATAAAAAACTTATCGCAGCTTTAACGCGAATTAAATCCTATCTTGATTATGGAGCATTTACCCCTGTACAAGTTGCTGCTGTTGCCGCTTTAAATGGACCCCAGGATTACGTTAAGGACATTCGTAAACTCTATAAAGATCGAAGAGATACCATTATAAAGGGATTAAGCAAAGCGGGTTGGGATGTGCCCTCTCCACCTGCTTCAATGTTCGCATGGGCACCTATACCCGACTTTTTTAAACCCTTAGGGAGCGTTGAATTTTCCAAGCTTCTTTTAAAAGAAGCTCAAGTTGCAGTGGCCCCAGGCTTAGGATTTGGGGAATATGGGGACGATTTCGTTCGCATTGGACTTGTTGAAAATAGTCAACGGCTCAAACAAGCTTGCCGTTCAATTAAAAATTTTATGAATACGCATTGCCAACGCTAAGTTACGTTACAACACCATGAAAAATATTTCATGGATCTTTATACGAACTTCTAAGCCTCAATAGTCTTAAGCTTAAAACAGGTAAAAGACATTACATATTTTAAGCTTAGTTGTTATAGACTAAAGCCAAATTTGCAACTAACTAAGCAAACTATCGTATGCAAATTACGGTTTTAATCTTTGATATAAAACTAGAATTTAAAGATTTAATTTACCTCATATTCACTGGTTTAATGATCCGTCAAAAATTCTTGCCTCACTTTATTCCTTCACAAATCTTCTTAACCTCATATTAAATGATATCCTTGACGCTGTTTTTGATTAAAAATAAATTTCCAAAAAAACTAATATAGAAAGCGGTAAGTATGCCAAGCTTTCATTACGATATACACCGAAGCTGTTATTAAACTTACCCGTAGCAATAATCCTTTTTATGTAGGAAACCGATTAAAAATAATTAATTTTTGCTACTCTTGTATTATGTTTGAATTTTTGCAAAACTATTTATGTGTACTTAATAGTTAATTACTCAACCTAACATAGTTATTTTTATTTTATTATGCTTAAAAAACATATTGTTTCTTTGCTCAGCCTATTACAACGTAATATTTTTTATTTTCAAAACACAGATAATGAACCTCTATTATTTAATTTCACCCAACACTAAAAACTCTATTTCATTTAGCTTTAACAGCAATTTATCAACTGCCTATTGTTTATGATGAGCGTATTATAGCTCGTATTAAAAAATTAGAATTTTAGCTACAAAGGAAATGTTCATGCCTTTATCTTCACCTCCTACCATCTTTAAAGTTTCTGATCGAAATTTAGCGCTTGAATTGGTTCGGGTTACCGAAGCCGCTGCTATTAAATCATTCCACTGGATAGGAAGAGGTCTCAAAAATGAAGCCGATAACGCTGCTGTTGAAGGAATGAGAAATGCTTTTGATACCGTAGCCATCTCCGGAACAGTCGTCATAGGGGAAGGCGAAATGGATGAGGCGCCTATGCTTTACATTGGCGAAAAAGTTGGATCGGGTGGACCGGAAATGGATATTGCTGTTGACCCATTAGAAGGAACGAATCTCGTTGCTAAAAATTATGCTAATGCTATTACCGTCGTTGCTTTAGCTGAAAAAGGAAATTTTTTACATGCCCCCGATATTTATATGGATAAAATTGCTATCGGACCAGGTTATCCAGATCAAGTCATCGATATTGATAATACGCTGGAAAAAAATCTAAAAAACCTAGCCAGAGCTAGAAGAGTTGATGTCTCTGAGATAACTCTCAGCACTCTAGATAGACCTAGACATAAAGAAATGATAGCCAAAGCTCATGAAATAGGGGTTCGCATCAAATTATTGTCTGATGGTGACGTTGCCGGCATCATCGCCACCTGTGTTCCTGATAGTGATGTTGATATTTATATAGGTTCCGGCGGGGCTCCAGAAGGTGTTTTGGCTGCTGCTGCGTTACGATGCTTTGATGGACAAATGCAAGGGCGTTTATTATTTGAAGACCAATCGCAAATTGATCGTGCACAAAAAATGAATCCCAACGATCCCGAACGTAAATTGCTGATCACGGACATGGCTAGAGGAAATGTTCTTTTTTCAGCGACAGGTGTAACAAACGGCGATATTCTCAAAGGCGTTCAGTGGCGAGGTGACTATGTATGGACTAACTCTATCGTGACCCGATCTTCTTCTAAAACTGTACGTTTTGTTAAAGCACGTCATAATGCCTTAATAAAACCTATAGATTTTAAGCAATTTTAATGTGGTGTTGTAACTTGACGTGTCAAATCAATCAAATTTAACAACAGAACCTAGCAGTGTACTTAATATAAAAAAAAGTTTATCAGGCAGAAGATGGCTATGGAAACAATCTTCTTTTCTGGATACGAACACTTTAAATAGGCAAGCACAATGGATTGCTCAAAAAGTATCCCTTTATGAGTTTATCGGTAAAATGATTGCCTTAAGAAACATTCAAGCAGAAAATGTTGAACATTTTCTCTTTCCTACCCTACGTAACTTTTTGCCTGATCCTTATTGCTTAAAAGATATGGATATTGCTACCGATCGTATCGTAAATGCAATTATTAGCAATGAAAAAATTGCAATTTTTGGGGATTATGATGTGGACGGTGCATGTGCTACTGCTATTTTATATGAACTTTTTTTAAGTTTGGGATTAAAACCTTTAACGTACATTCCCGATCGTCTAAAAGAAGGATATGGCCCCAATGCCCAGGCTTTAAATTTATTAATTGAACAAGGTGCAACCGTCATTATCTGTGTAGACTGCGGAACTGCATCCAATTATATTTTTCAAGAAATAAAATCAAATCACGCAAATTTTATCGTTTTCGATCACCACAAATCGGATAACCTCCCTAACATAACCGCCACCGTAAACCCTAATCGGTTAGACTGCTCATCTGGACTAGGACAGCTTTGTGCAGGTGCGCTCAGTTTTATGGCGTCTATTGCCATTATCAGAGCTTTAAGAAAAAAACACTTCTTTACCAACAAAAAAGAACCTAATCTTCTGAGTTTACTGGATTTAGTCGCACTCTCAACCATATGCGACGTAATGCCTTTAATCGGCTTAAACCGAGCCTTGGTGACTCAAGGCTTAAAAATTATGGCTAAGCGTGAGCGTATTGGCATTCAGGCACTTTTAGAAATTGCTGGTATTTATACCGAGCCCGATGTGTTTAGTTGTGGTTTTGCGTTGGGACCACGCATTAATGCGGGAGGGCGCATTTCAGAATCTGATCTAGGCTTAAAGTTACTGATTGCTAGAAATAGTCTCGAAGCAACCCGCATTGCCGAAAGGTTAGACGCTATTAATAAACAAAGACAGACTATTGAACAAGATATACTGCAAAAAGCAACCGAGCTTGCTTTCGCCCAACACAAAAAGGGTCATGCCGTCATTATGCTACAGGATCCGCATTGGCATCCAGGGATCGTAGGGATTGTAGCAGGTAGAATTAAAGAACATTTCAATAGACCCACCTTAGCAGGTGCTGAATTACCGAATGGCATTGTCAAAGGATCAGGACGATCAATCGTAGGCGTGGATTTGGGGGCAGCGATCATCGCCGCAAAACAAGCAGGGCTCGTATTACAAGGCGGTGGCCATGCCATGGCGGCAGGATTTAGTTATGAAAAAAATCATATTAACGAACTTCACGATTTTTTAAACCATTATCTTTGTAAGGCAGCCTCTTGTCCAACCTTAATCGATTTAGAAATAGAAGGGGTAACAACGATTGCAGGGGCTTCCCTAGAGTTGGCAAAACAAATTGCTCGTCTTTCACCTTTTGGTAATGGTAACGAAGAACCACTTATTGTCTTATCGTACGTAAACATAGTACGTTCAGATCGCATTGGCAAAGCCAACCATACCCTTCGACTGACAATCCAAGGAGAAAATGGTACCAACTTGAAAGCACTTTTATTTCGCTCGGATCAAAATCCGATCACACCGTATCTAGAAGATGTTCATAATCGTCGACCGATGCACTTGGCTGGCTGGTTACGAGTAAACCATTGGAATGGAAAAGAAACTGCTGATTTTCATATAAAAGACGCTGTTTTTATATAAAAGTCATTTTATACTTGACCGATGCCATACACCTCTATATCAAAATAATCATTGCCTCTGTCCCGTTCGTCTAGAGGCCTAGGACACTGCCCTCTCACGGCGGCAACACGGGTTCGACTCCCGTACGGGACGCCAAGAAAAATGTTGGTATATAGCCATTATATAGAAGTTCAAACTTTGTTTTATGGTGTAATTTCTTAGTAAAAAGGTGTAAAATTTTGTTAAATTTACACCAATTTTTACACCATAAATTACTGTTTTTAAGCCAGTTGATTCCCCATGGCGTCTGTCCATTCTGTACCGTTCCACCAGCAAGGTTTTTTGGCTGTTGTGTCGTAAGATTGAGCGCCTACTTTTAACGTTTTGGTATCTACATTGGCTTTTTGATCCGCTTCAACATAGGACAGAGAGGAAACCGCAGCCGTGAGATCAACCCATTTTATTCCATTCCACACCGTGGGCAGGTTTGTTGTTTTGTTATAGGCAAGAACTCCGATAGGAATAGATGTGGTTGGAATCCCTGAGTTGTCTATCAGATAGTATGCACAAGGGGTTTGGGTATTCGTTTTTATGTTTTTAATCGCAGCCAGTTTCGTGTCTTTATCTACAGAAAGAACATAATCGTAATCAACAAGGGAAGCATTGGCTGAACTCGAAGTGGTATCAGTTACTGTAACAGGGACATAATTGTTCGTGATATAAAAATCCCCGTCACTTGTAAGATAAAATCCTCTTCGCAATTTTGTAGAGGTAGGATCGGCATCACTTGGACAAACGGTAACATTGTTTACGAGTATGCAACTTTCTCCACCTCCCAAAGCGGTAGGATTACCTCCATATAAGGAGTGAAGTTTGTATATATTGAAATTATTAGTTGCTGTTAGCGTTTGGCATTCAATTGTATTTGTAATAAAATCGGTTGTTGTTTTTAAGCTATTACACGTAACGTTCCCTAACCCGTCAGTTTTAACTTTCCCTCCATCTGAAGTAATCGTTGCAACGTCTAACGCTACCGTGCCATCATTCACATATGAGGTTCCAGCAGCCCCCGTATCCCCTTTTTCGCCCTTGTCTCCTTTTGGAATGGTGAAGTCAAATGTAGCCGCACTAGAGGTGCCACTATTGATTACTGCAGCAGCTATTCCTGCGTCGCCCGTGGTGGTTTTGCCAACGGCTATGGTAGCAGCCGCACCGTCTTTCCCCGCTGCTCCAGTGTCACCTTTAGCCCCCTTAGGAATGGTAAAGTCAAACACAGCGGCGCTGGACGTGCCACTGTTGGTCACGGACGCATCAGTCCCAGCATCTCCAGTGGTGATCTTGCCAACCGTTACGGTGGCGGCATCGCCTTTACTGTTGCCGATTTTTTGCCAGGTGGTGCCGTTAAAGGTAAAGACATCGAACGTTGTGCTGTTGATCCATAGATCCGCCAGGCGATAAAGAGAAGACGGCTGGGGATCGCTGGAGCCAAAATAGATCTTACTGCCGTCTGCCCCGTCTTTTCCCGCGGCACCGGTAGCCCCTGTGTCCCCTTTAGGCAAGGAAAATTGAAAAATAGCGTCGTTTTCATTGCCAAGATTACTCACCGAAGGTGCCGTTCCAGCGTCCAAAGGAATCACTTTATCCACCACGGTAATGGTGGCGGCTTTTCCTTGTGGACCGGATACTTTCCCCAAAGGACCTAGCCATGCACCGGTATTGGAATAGATATAAGCATCGGCCTCATTGGTGGTGGCGTTCATATAAAGATATTGATCGCCCGCCCGAGGTTTCCCGCGTGGATCGTCTTGGCCTGTGGTGGCATCGGGTATCGTACTGCCGACATACCAACGCGAGCCATCGTCGCCTTTTAATCCCATTTGACCTTGTGGACCTTGTGCACCAGTATCTCCGGTCGCCCCTTTATCACCTTGTTGTCCTTTAATATTACCGATCTTCTGCCAGTTGCTGCCATTAAAGACAAACACATCATAGCTGTTGGTATTGACGTAGCCGTCGCCTTCTTGGGCATTTTTAGACACTACGGGATCTTCTTGCCCAAAGAACCACAACGATCCCCGTGTGCCTTGTTCGCCTTTCAGGCACGATAATTTCAACCATTGTTTTTCGCCATAGGTAAACAAAACGCTGGTTGTGCTGTTAAAATACAGATCGTTCGCTTTATAGATGGCATTATACACTGGATCGGTTGTGCCGGTGTAGATAACGCTGCCCGCTTCGCCTTTCAAATTGCCCGTTTTGATCCAGTGAAAGCGATTATCGCCAGCGGGAACGGTTTCGAACCAATCCCCTGTAACGTCATTCAACCAGAGAATATTTTCCTTGGCATCGGCCAACACGGGATCGCGATTGGACAATAAAATCTGCGTGCCCGCTTTGCCTTGTTCGCCCTGTTCACCGGGCTCACCTTGGGGGCCGGTGGGGCCTGTATCGCCTTGAGGTCCT
The DNA here is from genome assembly GCF_963921845.1 of Commensalibacter sp. Nvir. Classification (NCBI taxonomy): domain Bacteria; kingdom Pseudomonadati; phylum Pseudomonadota; class Alphaproteobacteria; order Acetobacterales; family Acetobacteraceae; genus Commensalibacter; species Commensalibacter sp. Nvir. The sequence continues at coordinate 11,929 of NZ_CAWUGZ010000071.1, forward strand.
TGTGGACCGACATCGCCTCGAGGTAAGACAAAATCCAATACCGCATCGCTCGCAGTACCTTGGTTGATGACCATAGGGTCACCGCCTGGAAACGTGGGGAAGACTTTGCCCACTTCAACGGTGGCGGCACGCCCTTGCGGACCCATCGGACCGGTGTCGCCAATGACATACTCGCCACAAGGACCTTTCTCCACCACCCCGGCAGGGGCAACCGGTAAGGTCACGTCAAACTCACGCACTTCGTTGGATTTGGTGGTCACCAAGAAACGAATGCCGCTTTTGGTATTTAGGGTTCCCCCACTGATCCGGGCGCTAAACGTCTGCCCATTCACGTGAAAGGCATCAATCCCCACCTGTTCGTCCGAAGGCCACGCCGTGACATCCACAATGAAATCGTTAGGGGCCAAACGATTGGCTAGCGAAAATTGATAGGTAACCCGTTCTTGGGGGGATTTGCATTGCAGATGGATCTCACGATGATCCAAACAGCCACCGGGAACGATAATAATGTGACTTCCTTGTGAATAACAAGACATGAGTGGTATTCCTTTGTGTCATAAAAAAACCGCCCTTTGGGGACGGTTATGAAGAGGGGTTGTGAATGAGGTTTTAAACTAAACCGTAGCATTAAGGGGTTTTGAGCGTTCCGCGCATCAATACGCCACCGTTGAGCCAAGGCGATCCATCGCCAGGGTCATGGGTGGGTAACGTATCCATAACGGCTTGTAAGGATTGCTTCATGGCGGGGGGCGACAGGGTGCCTAGTTGATTGGCATCGCCACTGGCCAAACAAATGGCGCCGTTATTCAACCACAAGGACATTCCATCGGCTGGATCCGTTCGAGGCATCGCCTGCACCGCTTTTTGCAGTAGTAGCAACGCAGTTTCAGAGTCCATTTCAAAAAAAGAAGCTTTGTAAACTTTGGCTTCTGTTTCGTTTTTGCGAACAATTAAAATTTGATCCTCGGGCTGTATGTTCGTGGTATCGACAATAACCTCCGTTTCCACTGACGACACTTCGCTTTGCGTATCACACGCACTAAAACTGGATAATGCACTACGTTCACAACAGTTTTTTCGATTTTCCATACTTTAAATTCCCATAAAAAAACCGCTATCCGTTACTAGATAGCGGCCATTAATTCGAAGTGCGTTCAATGGAGGAGTCGTATCCGAAGGTTTTATTCCTGGCTTAAATGTTAAAAAAGAGTATTTCTTTTTTATGGCTTTCTCTTTCCTTCCTACGACAGACATTACCAGTTCCTGGATAAATGATCCCCCCAAGTTGCTTTGAGCCTGATAGGACAAATAATAGGTTTCATTAGCCTCTCCACCCTTGATAAAAGCCGTTAAATAAGACCCCTCTGCCACCACTGACGTTACTATTAATCCAGCCCCTTCTATCCTAACCCTACCACTTATAAGACGTTCGCCTTTTTGTAATCGCTGGCTAAAATCGACACTATAGTCTAAATAATCCGACAAGGTTTTGTTTGGGAAAACCCCTATGTTCTGAAATATTTTTTTTGAAACTTCATAAATACGATAGGGATGTAAGCTATACTTCATTAAACGTTTCATATGACCCCTAAGTGATTAAAATATTGGTATCCAGATAAGCATAATGCGGCGATGGTTTGGCAATTTGGGTTAACGTGCCCGTTGTATAGGAACTGCTTTTGGATAAGAAACTATTTACGTTACTGGTGATATAGTTGTAACTGGTAGAGGGCAAGGTTCCGGATCCATCCGCAGTAATGGTCAATGTTAATTTACCTCCTACTCCTATAAATAACCCTGCCGTGTTTTGCTGCTCATTCACAAACACATTATTTCTTCTGAACGAAAGGGTGGAAGAGGTTATTTCCGTTCCACCCATTGAGTATTTGTTGTAAGTGCTGGGGGTGCACAAAAGATCAATGATGCAGCCGTTGTAAATGTAGGATCCGCCATTTTCTTCAAACGCAGAAGCCATCACAAAAGGAGCATTATTAAGTGCATCTAAATTATAGTTCGCTAATTTGCATCCTAGGAATCCAACTGAAAACGATCCCTCAATACCATTGAACCCACAATATCGTAAAGAAGAGGTAATCCATTTACCGTTATCGCGGATATACAGATAACACCATAGTTTATAAAGAACAGGCCGTCTTAGCCCTCGAGACGTTAACGCATCGTCATCCACACAATAGCCCCACCAGCCATCCCCCGTATTAACTTGAGCCAGATTAATCAACTCTTCCCACCCATCGGGACCATCGGTTTTCCCATCCGGGTTATTGTAAGGCTCGATAATAACACTGCGTATGCCCACGTTAATGCTGGTGGATATGGTTTCTGTCGGTTCTTGGGTAATATTATCACTGGCTGTGTAAACGGGTCCTGGGGTGTACTGGCTTGGGTCTTTGGTCACCGCATCGTTCATACCCACAATATAATGATCGTCCACATCTAATATTTTGATGGTAATCTGTCCACTGGAAGGCGATACCGTGATAGCCTTGTCAATCGTCTTGTATGGATTTTTGCGGGTGCCATCCCCCGTTGTGTCGTTGCCGGTGCTCCACGACACGTATTTGACGCTGGTGTTTTGCGCGGTGAAAATAGCCAGCTCCCCCGCGTCGTTGTAATACAGCGTCGCCCCATCCTTGGCTTCGATAGCAGGATAACGTCGCCAGCCACTTTGTTCCGAAGCATTATTAATTTTTAAGCCATTGGGATCCACGGCGTTGCCATCTTGTAAGTTCTGCCACAATACCCAAGGTTTGGTCGTATCACTGGATTGCACAATCGCCCCCACAGGATAGCCGCCCGTTTTATTGCATAAATCCTGGTCAAAGGTTTCCAATCCCCCTGCCTGCATCCACTGGATACTTTGCGTAATTTGATAGAGGATCCCATTATGGTCTTGCCCCCAAGGGGGAACGCCCCCCTTTAATACCGACCTCATGGTAATTTCGGGAAAGCCCGTTTGCATATCCGCCTTGCCGTTGGCGGTATCGCCACCAGTATCCGGCACGTCAAAGCGCTTGCCGTTTTCTGCCCATTTTGACAAAAAGGGAGTGGGTCTAGTTAAAGCCATGGTAAAACCTCATTGTTTTAAGTGAAAATCAACGTTTGCTTCAACGCCAGCAGGCTTAAATAAAATACCCGCGTTCATAAGAATGGCCACTTCGTCGCTGTTGGGGATCCAATTAAAGACAATCGTTACACTCATGTCCTGATTGTCTTGAATATAAACTTCATGCCCCTCAGTTTTATTTCCAAAAATTAACATTAGAATTTTATTCAGATCAGACACTGTATAAGTGCTGATGTTGGCATGGGCTTTGGCAAGGATGAGTTTCCTAAAATTAACATCATTGAAGGTTATTTCCCCTTGCAATTCTTGCTCATCGCGAAACATGCCCAAAGCGGTTCGCCGGTCGGTTGGATCGGTCAAGCCGTCATTATATCCTGTGTCGTCGTGATACGGACGTGCCAACAACAAGGTTTCTTCGTTGAACCCCCAAAAGAAACCCGTGAAGGTTTCCACCGTGCGATTAATCCCAACGATAATGCCCCATATGTTCAATCCCTGTCCATTTGCCGTTTCAATATTCCAGATGTGATTATAAAAATCGGTAAAAAACCCACAGACCTTTATATTTTCACTAAAGCGGTGAACAAGCTTTAACAAAATAGGCGAATTAGCATATTGCGCAATCACCGTACTGTCAGGATCCAAACAAGAAGGGGGATTGTCGGGATCGAATACTAGATCTTTAGCCATTTTCGATCACCGTGATATCTAGTTTTGCCAAAACCGGCATTTCATTAATCGCCATTACCACGGCATTGCTGTCCCCGCTTTGCCGACCAATCTGTAAGCTGATAATTTTGACCCAGTTTCCTAACGCTTGAATGGGGGTAAAAAAATCAGACGCTAAAATAGTCGACGCAATGCGGGGTTTAATGGATCCATCTTCCCCCAAAAATGCGGCATAAACCGCATTTTTAATCAGATCCGCGGCATTTTTAGGTGCGGCGGGCGAACGGCTCAAGACAATTTGAAAATAGATAGGCACCTCAGTGGCATAGGAATAGGTAATTGCATACGTTGGAGGGGTGCTGTATAACCCACTGTCATCGACGATGCGCACGGTCTGTTCGCCATTCATATCGCAGCCAGGGGGTTTTTTGGTCCAAATAGCCTTAGCAATAGCTTGCTGGTTTTCTTCACTATCCAAGGCCGCCACGCAAACGTATACAGAATGAGGCTTTATCTGAACCGATCCTTGTGAAATGCTTGTATCTAAACTGTTTTCTGTCACGTAAGCATCCTGGCAAATCGGCTCCTGCGTTGTGTCAACCAGATTTAACAGCGTCGCTAGAATGCTATCCACGCTATTGATGGAATTGCCTGCCACTGCCTGCCTGCGTCTTTGCTCAAACTGTTGCTGGCTTTCAATGGCACGACCTACAACGCCTGCATTGGGATTATCCACACTGTCCCACCCTGCAATCATTTGAACCATAGACAGAGAATGCGCTGGACATTCAATCGCCCCTTCCTTTTCACATACAAAGGTAGCATCCACGGTCCTATCGTCGCCTATCGTGTAATCGTCTTTGGCGGTGTACAGAACCCCGTTTTGATCTTGCACCAATGTGCCTTTGGAAATCACTACACTGACGCCTCCCTGGCAAACCCCTACCACTTCCGTATAGGTTGCGGGACGACGCTCAATAAAATAAATTTGTCCAATCCCATCCTGCATACGTCCCAAGGCATAGTCAGGATTAACCTGATTAACGTAATACGCCAGCAACCGATTGCGATCCGATATAATCGCAGCCATGGACGTCACCAACTGCCCTTGCGGTGTGGAAAGTAAAAACTTACCCGTGCTATCGTAAAAATCCAGCTTGTTGTTAAACGCATTTTGAAAATCTTCGATAAGCCCAGTCAAGATTTCACTTTCTTCAGGCACGATTAAACCATTATCATCCCACTGAATGGGTTTTACGTTAGTTGATGTATTGGACATTTATTTCCCCTTCCTGCGTCAGAATGAAAATATTACCGCCCAACTGCCTTTTATCATTGACGTAAAGATCAATAGTGGCATCCGTGACCCCGTCAATTCCCAATGCGCACCCAAGCAAAAGCGTGCGGATATAACCCCAGTTTGGATTAACGCCAAGAATATCCTGAAAATGAGAAACGCCTTGTGATCGATCATACCATCCTTCGCCTTTGAAGAGCTTAATCTCATTGGCCGTTTTTTGGGCAACGGAATACGCAAAAGATGGGGTCAACGCAATTCCACCTCCTCCATCGTCCATTAAATCCCACTCGTTTGTAAGTAATAAATCCATTAATTTCTCCAATAAAAAAGCCACCGGTTAAGGTGGCTTAGGGGTGGTTATCAAATCATTGTTCTGCATTTGCAATTGAAGGAAAAAAATCGATAACAATAAAAAGAGTTTACCTTTTTCAACGGTTTAAATATGTTTTGTCTAAAATACCCCTTTAAAGAAGGAAACTATAACGCTTCAGCACATTCTATAGGGATTCTTTTTTCTCAATTCACAATCACTTTTTGTTGATCAAAAACAAAAGCAAACCCTATTGATTTTAGTACCAAAAAATAGTACTTAATACACTATGAACAGCAAACAGAAAAAGACTTTAAAAGCCATCTTTCAGGATCCAGTTAGGCCTAATATTACGTGGGCTGACATTGAATCTTTATTTCTTGCTTGCGGAGCGGAAATTACCGAAGGAAACGGTTCGCGGGTTCGCGTTTGCTTGAATGGTGTTTTGGCTACGTTTCATCGACCCCATCCCCACCCTGTTACGGATAAAGACGCTGTAAAATCTGTTCGTCGTTTTCTTTTAAATGCAGGAGTAGACCTATGAGTATTCTTCATTATAAAAACTATACGGGCGTGTTTGATTACGATCCTGAAGCCGATATCTTCCACGGCGAAGTCATTAATATTTCTGATGTAATCACTTTTCAAGGACGCTCGATTGATGAATTAAAACAAGCTCTAACCGATTCCGTTGAAGATTATTTGGACTTTTGTAAAACCAAAGGAAAAAACCCTGACAAACCCTTTTCGGGTCGCTTTAATCTTCGAATCCATCCATCGTTACATGAACGCATCGTGGTCAAAGCGAAACAAAAAAACAAAAGCCTCAACGCTTGGATTGCTGAAACATTAGAAAAAGCCGTTTGAGTTTATCGTTGCTTCTTTTACTGATTTGTATTACAATGTAATGCAATTCCATTCCATGAAAGGAGTATTCCTTATGCCCAATCAATTGGTTCAAACTCGTATTGATAAAACCATTAAAGAAGAAGCTGCTGCCGTTCTTGCAGCAATGGGGTTGACGGTTTCCGATGCTGTGAGATTAATGTTAACCCGCGTTGCCAAAGAAAAAGCCTTACCCTTTGAACCGTTAGTCCCCAACGAAACAACCATTCAAGCCATGCGCGATGCTCGTGCGGGCAACGTAGAAACCATTACGATAAAAACGTTGCAGGCTGAATTAGATGCGGACGATTAAACAGACGGGACAATTCAAACGCGATTTAAAGCGAGAAAAAAAAGGACGGTATCGAACCGTTTT
>NZ_CAWUGZ010000072.1:0-30058 GCF_963921845.1 Commensalibacter sp. Nvir
GGTTCGATTGGTTCGATTGGTTCGATTGGTTCGATTGGTTCGATTGGTTCGATTGGTTCGATTGGTTCGAGGTTTTTCCACGGGATCTTAAACTCAACTTCGTAATTAAAACAAGAATTGTCTAAATTGACTAGGAAATTCGAGTAAGATTTTCATTTATAGTCTATGCAAAAATTTGTTGGGTAAAAATTATTTAAATGCCTTACACGATACTTTACAGCTGTTATTTCAGAATTGCGCTGTAACAACTTATTTTTAAAATAAAAATGCCTACCTGAGAAAATCGCTGCAAAACTACTTATGGTTCACGCATTTTTTATTGTTTTATTTATTGGGATGTATGCAAAAAACGCATAGAGGAATTGCATTTTTTGCTTTATTTGATTCTAATTTTATCTCATTGGAGACTAAAATTAGTTTTTCACAAATTGTAGATTAAAGAATTAATCCAATTACGAATAATTTTTTATTTTTCAATTTGATTGAAGTCTGCAATGAGGGTAGAAACTTCGTGGATCTGGTTAAGTAATTTTAAGCGATTTTTCCTAAGTTGTACATTCTTGTCATTGATGATTGTTTCGTCAAAAAAGGTATTCAAAGGGAGTTTAAGACGAGCGAGGCTATTCATTGCTTTGTCGAAATCTTCTGTTTGTAACGCCTGCTTGATGGTTTCCTCTGTTTCTTTCAATAAGGAAAAAAGCTTTTTTTCAGCATTTTCTATTAAGAGTAATGGATCTGGGGTACCAATATGAGGCCCATCTTTTTTGTTTTCAATTTGCAATATATTATTTGATCGTTTAACGGTAGCAAGTAAGTCTTTCCCTTCGGTTTTATTGATAAAATTATTAATCAAAAAAACTTTGTTGAGCATTAGAACAAGGTCTGATAATTTTTTGGAGGGAGAAAGCGCGGATAAAATGTCATAGCGCGCGCCTTCTTTCCTTAATTGTACATACAGGCGTTCATAGATGAATTGTGTCAGGTCGTTTGCTGTGATCGTTGCTTGTAAGGATTCATTAAGTAAAGAAATTGCAAATTGAAAACTCTTATTTAAATCAAGTCTCAAACCATTTTCTCGAATAATACGAATAATGCCTAGCGCAGCTCTTCTCAATGCATACGGATCACCAGAGCCTTTTGGTTTTTCACCGATGGCAAAAAACGTTGTTAATAGATCTATTTTATTGGACAGGGCAGTAACAATTGAAATGGGGCCCTCTGGAAGCGTATCATTTAATCCGCTGGGTTTATAATGTTCAGCTATTGCTCTACAAACTTCGGGGGATTCATGGTCATGTTGGGCATAATATCCCCCCATGATCCCCTGGAGTTCAGGAAATTCACCGACCATACCCGAAGTTAAATCTGCTTTACATAAAAACGCGGCGCGTTTTGCCAGAGAAACATTATAATTTAGATAATTAGCGAGGTATTCCGCAATTTTCTCTAACCTAAGCACTCTATCCGCTTGAGTACCTAATTGAGCATGAAACACCATGTGTCTAAGTTGCTTATTACGCGCTTCAAGGCTAATTTTTCGATCGTGGTTCCAAAAATATTCAGCATCGGAAAAACGAGCCTTTAGTACGCGTTCGTTTCCCTTAATGATTAATTCCCCATCATTTTCAGGGATGATATTCGCTATAAAAGCAAATTGGTTGGCTGGCGTTCCATCTAAATGTCGAAGAGCAAAATATTTTTGGTTAAGACGCATGGACACCTGCATGACCTCTGCAGGCAAATCCATAAATTTAGAATCAATATGTCCTAATAAAACGATTGGCCATTCCACCAAACCGGTGACTTCATCAAGCAGCTCTTGATCCTCAACAAGCTTTAGTTTTGCTTTATGGATTAATGCGGCAAGATTGGCTTTAATCGTGTTTTGTCTTTGTGTTGGATCGGCAATGACATATTGTTCGATAAGTTGTTTTTCCCATTGCTGGGCACTTGTTACTTGAAAAGGGGTGGGCGATAAAAATCGATGCCCTTCGGAAATGTTATGTGCTTCGAGGCCATGGGCAGTATCATTAGCAGTTTTTAATGAAAAAGGAACGATCTGATTATCTAAAATACAGACAATACGGTGAAGGGGACGCACCCAAGAAAACTGGCTGGCATTTCCCCAACGCTGCGATTTCGGCCATGGAAAATTCCATAAAAGTTGGGGTAAATTCTGTCCTATAAACTCAGCGGCTGGGATTTCGGGCAACGCTTTGTTGAGTATCCAAAAACCTTGTTCGCGTTCCAGTGCAGAAGCAGAAGCCTGATGTTTTCTTAAAAATCCTTCTAATGCTTTTTCCGGTGCATTAAGCCTAGGGCCTCTTTCTCGAAGTGTGTAGGGGGGGATGAATGAATTAACGTGCAAACTTACGGCAAGGCGTCTAGGTGTAAAATAAATTTTTCCGTTCGAAGGGTTGAGCTGAGCCAATGTTTCGCACAGTAATTTTTTTAGATTTTCCCCTGCTTGCTTTTGCATACGTGCGGGTATTTCTTCAGAGAACAGTTCAATAAATAGTTCCGACATTTTATTGTTCTCCTGCCAGCCAAGTTTCGCAGCATCGTTTTGCTAATGTACGGATGCGATTGATATACGAAGCCCTTTCGTTGACGCTGATGGCCCCTCTAGCATCAAGAAGATTGAACAGATGGCTAGCTTTTAAGCATTGATCGTATGCAGGTTGTGCAAGCGATTTAGTAACGAGCGCTAAGGATTCTTTTTCTGCGTCTTTAAAATGGCTAAATAGAATTTCAGTGTTTGCACATTCAAAATTATATTTTGAGTAATCTTGTTCTGCTCTAAGAAAAACATCGCCATAGGTTAACCCTTGACTGTTAAATTTTAAATCGTAAACGTTTTCTACGCCTTGTATATACATGGCTAAGCGCTCTAAACCATAAGTTAATTCTGTCGAAGGCACAGACGTTGCAATGCCACCTACCTGTTGAAAATACGTAAATTGTGTAACTTCCATTCCATCACACCACACTTCCCAACCTAGTCCCCAGGCCCCTATCGTTGGATTTTCCCAATCGTCTTCAACAAAACGAATATCGTGTTTGTTAGGATCAATTCCTATGGCTCTGTAACTTTCTAGAAGTAGATCCTGACTTTTCAAAGGGGAAGGTTTTAACAACACTTGATATTGATAGTAATGCTGCAGTCGATTAGGATTTTCACCATAGCGTCCATCAGTGGGCCTACGACAGGGTTGCACATAAGCGGCTTTCCAAGGTTTGTTTCCCAGTGCACGAAGGGTTGTGTGGGGAGAAAGCGTTCCTGCTCCGATTTCAAGATCGTAAGGTTGAAGAATGGCACATCCTTTTGAATCCCAAAATTCGTGAAGTTTTAGGATAAGGTTTTGGAAAGATAAGGGGCGATGAGCTGAGGGAAAAGGCGTTGTTAAGGACATAGGGCGTATCATTCCAAGAAAAACGAAAGAACCAAATTAACTTTATAACCAAGCACACTATTCTTTATACTGCTTAAACGAAAAGCAACACTTATATATAGAAAATAACTTGAAAAAAGTGAAAAAAAACATGTTAAATTTGTAATAAAAACTTCATAATGATTAAACCGACATATCTTTTACAAGGTAGAAAAAAATGAATAAGGAAGAACGAGAACTTATAAATAATTTTTTTGATAGAGTGGCGGGAAAAACCTCTGCCCAAGCCGGTTCCGTTCCCGCGGTCAATGCTTTACCTCCTATTGATGTCGAAGCCAATCAATTAATTACGGAAAATTTACAAAAAAATCCGGAAGCCGCTTACCGGATAACACAAATGGCTGTAGTTCAAGAAGCTGCTTTGATCGAAGCTCAAAACCACATTCGACAATTGGAATGGCAGCTACAACAAGCAAATCAACAACTTCAAGATATGCAAAAAACAAGTCAGCAACGCCCTTCGGGTGGATTTTTGGCGGGTTTATTTGGAGGCAACAAACAACAAACTAGACCTGCACAATCATCCCAAATGCCACCAGGATGGGGGGGGAATGCTTCACCTACGTCTACTCAACAAAACCCCTATGCCAATAACAATCCTAGAATGAACCCCCCTTCTGGAGCCTCTAATCCTACTTATCCTCCTGGATATCAGCAAAATATGTTTAATCGAGGGGGAAATGGGTTTTTGGGCAGTGCACTAAGCACCGCTGCAGGTGTGGCTGGGGGCATGTTCGCTTATAATGCGCTTAATAATTTATTTAGTGGTCACGCAAGCACCTCTTCTTTTATGTCGGATGCAAATGCTGCGACTGGAGCAGCCGATTCATTTGCGGGTTCTGATCCCTTTGCGGGAGAAGGAACGGCTGTTGATCCAGGATTTGATGCCGGGGCAGGCAGTGACAGTTCATACGATTCTGGTTGGGACGATACAGGTTCAGACGCAGGATGGGGAGATTCTGGCGGAGATTCCGGTACCGACGCAGGATGGGGAGACAGTGATGCTGGCGATGGCGGTGATTGGGGCGGTGGCGACGACAGCGGTTGGGGAGATGATAGTTTTTAATAAAGCTTTGTCTTTTAAGGGATATCTAAACTAATGGATACCGGACAATGATCGGATAATTTGATTTGATCGTTCTTATTTTTGTTGTTAAACGTAAGAACTTTCAAAGAATTATCAATAAACCAGCGCTTAACCTCCATGGGAAGAAGAAAGCCATCAATGAAATAGTTTCCTCCCCAACAAGGGGTAGCTTGTTTTGCAGTAGGTAGGAAAATAGGAAAATCGCTCAAGTTTTTAAAAAATCTATCGTCCTGGGAAAGAACTCTATTAAAATCTCCGAGTAGAAGAAAGGGTTGTTTTTCTTCAAATCGTTCTCTTATCCATTGTGCTAAGAAATGAGATTGTTTTTCAAGAATCTCACACGCGTCTTTTTTGGTGTTTAAATTATTTTGTGAACACCCAGATTTGAGATGCAGCACCAACAGTCTCAAACTACTTTTTTGGGTATAAAGCGTTACATCTAAAGCACTTCGTACCTTATGATGAACGCCTACGTAACTGAGTGCAGTAAAATCCTTCCATTGCGTGAAGGAATGAAAAATTCCTTTTCTTATGGCTAAAGCAGAGTGTTGCGCTGTAGAATCTGTGGTTATTAAAAATTGATATTGATCTTTGGGAAATAGGGTTTGTATGGAACCAATTTCCTGTAAAGCAATGACGTCTGCATTGAGTTTGGAGATGAAAAAACGCAGTTCATTAAAATCTTTATCATTTCTTAAGCGTATATTCCTGGGGTGAGAATAAGTGAGGGCATCTTGTGGGGAAAGAAGCCATTCAATATTCCAAGTTGCTAGTTTTAATGGCTTTCCATAAACAGGATAAATGAAAAATAATAATAGAATCTTACACAAAAATAACGGTTTAACTAAGTTAAAAATTGGGTTCGTCGATTTCTTTAACATATTTATTTAATCGTTTAATGGCTTGTTCAATACTCATATCTTTTTGAGTATTTTCGTCGAGGACACGTACAGTACCGTTTGGGATATCATAGTACCATCCTTGTAAAGCCATTTGCCTACGTGCAAGTGCGGCTGCGACAGCAGGATACGTGCGAAGGTGATTAAGTTGTAACAATACGTTTGCTTCGGTCAAATTTCGAACGTGCGATGGTCCTAAATCGGTCCCAATTCGCGCTTTGGTGATTGCATAGGCCGTTTCGGCATATTGTAACCAATTTTTAACAGCTGGCATGAATTCCAATTTTTTAGGATGCATCAGCCCATCCATAGCGCCACAATTGGAATGTCCACAAACAATGATAGTAGAGACTTTAATAGCGTATACCGCGTATTCTATTGCTGAAGTCACCCCTCCTAGTAAGCTTCCATAAGCAGGGATAATGTTTCCAATATTACGCAGGACAAAAAGATTACCGGGGGGTTGGTCCGTTAATAGTTCGGGACTGATACGACTGTCTGCACAGGTGATAAATAATGCTTTGGGGGATTGACCCTCAGCAAGCTTACCAAAAAGTTCTTTCTGTTTAGGAAAAATAACTTTGTTGAATTTTTCGACGCCATGGAGAATATCTAAGAGTACTTGCTGAGGATTGCTGTCTGACATTGTATTTATCCTGCTTTATAAACTTAGCTATTAATCGTAAAAATTGTAGGTTTAAGTGTATAAGCTAATTAACAGAATGCAATAATTAAAAAAACTTTCTTGAAAAAGGTTCATAGCTTTATAGTGTACTAGAAAGTGAATTTAATTTATTTTTTATAGCGTCAAATGCAGCTTGATAGTTTTGGGGATTCGGTCCACCTGCTTGCGCCATATCGGTTCTGCCGCCGCCGCCTTTGCCACCGACAGCCTCGCTGGCAATTTTAACGAGATCAATAGCATTAATATTTTGATTTATATTAGCGGTCGTTGCAACAACAAATGAAGCTTTTCCTCCAAATGAAGAAAAAACGACGACGACGCCATATTTCAGTTTTTTGACTAATTCTTCCGCTATAGATTTAAGATCTTTAGGCGGAATTTCACCTAGATTGCGTGTTATAATTTCGATAGCACCAATTTTTTCAACGTCAGCGTTTACTTCATTTCCCATAGCAAGCTGATGCTGTAGTTTAGAAATTTCTTGTTTTAATGTTTTTCTTTCTTCAAGAACTTGGTTAACTCTTTCCATCAATTGTGCTGGCGATGTATTCAAGGCAGAAGTAATTTGAGCAAGGTTGGATTCATTTTCCTTAAGAAGCTGTTCTGTCGCAAGGCCACTCACTGCTTCAATACGACGTATGCCTGCTGCTACGCCTGTTTCAGAAATAATGTGAAAAAGTCCAATATCCCCCGTGCGTTGCGCATGGGTTCCACCACAAAGTTCAATGGACCAAGCACGGGGTTGAATGGTATTTTCATCTTTTCCCATTGAAACCACCCTTACTTCTTCGCCATACTTTTCACCAAAAAGAGCCATTGCATTCATTTTTACAGCCTCTTCGGGGCTCATGATGCGGGTAGAAATGGGTAAATTTTCTCGAATTTGGCGGTTCACTTCTTTTTCAACTGAAAGGAGTTCTTCCTTCGTCAAAGGTTTAGTATGGCTAAAATCGAACCGTAAGCGTTCGGCAGAGTTAAGACTACCTTTTTGCGTAACGTGATCACCTAGTTGGTTTCTCAAGGCTTGATGCAACAGATGCGTCGCAGAGTGATGGGTTTTTATGGCATGTCTATAGTCATGGTTAATCTCACACGTAACCGATTGGCCCGTTCGGATCGTTCCTTTTTCTACAATGCCATAATGGACAATAAGATCTCCTAATTTTTTTTGGGTGTTCTGTATGGTGACTAGTACTTCTTGATTTCTAATAACCCCTTTATCTCCAACCTGTCCGCCACTTTCTCCGTAAAAAGGAGTTTGGTTTAGTATAAGGGCTACAGGTGTTCCAGTTTTTGCTTCGTGTACTATTTTATTATCAATAAGTATTGCTAAAACTTTTGCATCTGTACGTTCACTTTTATGCCCTAAAAATTCACTGGTGCCAAATTGATCTTTATATTCAAACCAGATGGCTTCCGTGGCGCTATCGCCTGAACCTACCCAAGATGTTCTGGCTCGAGCACGTTGTTCAGCCATAGCCTTATCAAACCCCACTTGATCAACTGAGAGTCCTTTTTCTCTTAACGCATCCGCCGTCAAATCAAGAGGAAAACCATAAGTATCATAAAGTTTGAAAGCGATGTCACCGGAAAGTTTGCCGTGTTGAGGTAGTAGGCTGGTTTCTTCTCCAAGTATGCTTAATCCTCTGTCCAGCATAGTTTTAAAGCGTTCTTCTTCACTTTTTAGCGTTTCTGAAATAAGGGCTTCTGCTTGAACAAGTTCAGGATAGGCTTGACCCATTTCTTGGATCAATGCAGGCAGGAGTTTATAGAAAGTAGGCTCTTTAGTACCCATCATATGGAGGTGCCGCATTGCCCTACGCATAATTCGTCTAAGGACATAGCCACGGCCGTCTTTTGAGGGAAGAATGCCATCAGCGATTAAGAAAGAAGCCGATCGAAGGTGATCTGCTACAACGCGATGGCTGACTTTATGTTTGCCGTATGCATCGGTATGCGTCACTTCAGCCGAGGCATGGATAAGAGATTGAAAAGTATCAATATCAAAATTATCTCTTTTCCCTTGTAAAATAGCGGCTATCCGTTCTAAGCCCATCCCGGTATCAATAGAAGGTTTTGGTAAAGGATTACGTGTTCCAGTAGAGTCTTCAAAAAATTGCATGAAAACCAGGTTCCAAATTTCGACAAAACGGTCTCCGTCTTCGTCTTTAGAGCCAGGAGGTCCACCAAAAACATCTTGACCATGATCATAAAATATTTCAGAGCAGGGGCCACAAGGACCTACGTCACCCATACGCCAAAAATTATCAGAGCTATTAATTTTAATAATACTGCGGTCAGAGAATCCTGCTATTTTTTTCCATAACGTTGCGGCTTCTTCGTCATCGCCATATACCGTGACGAGTAATTTTTCTTTTGGAAGTGCAAAATCCTGTGTAATCAAATTCCAGGCAAACTCAATGGCTTTTTCTTTGAAATAATCCCCAAAAGAAAAATTGCCCATCATTTCAAAAAAAGTGTGGTGTCGTGCGGTATACCCTACGTTATCAAGATCATTATGTTTACCCCCCGCGCGCACAACTTTTTGGGCAGTTGTTGCTTTTGAATAGGATCTATGCTCTTGCCCCGTAAATACATTTTTAAACTGAACCATTCCAGCGTTGGTAAATAATAAGGTGGGGTCATTTTGTGGAACGAGAGAAGAGGAGGGTACGATTTGATGGTCGTGCTTAGCAAAATAATTAAGAAAAGTAGACCGAATTTCGTTTGTACTGGGCATGATATAAAAGTCAATCCTAATCAATTATTAAAGAACATTCTGCAAGACGCGCTCAATAAAATAGTGTTATTAACACTTATAGGAATAAATCACCATTTCAAAGTTGTTTTACAAGTATTTGTATTTAAACTTTTATCAAGAAAGTCAAGAATTTATGTCAAGGGAATCAAAAAATACATTGGCGTCATTGGACCAAGGTTTGATTGGACGATTTCGCTCAGATTGTAAAACAGAATGGCAACAATTTATCAACCATCGTTTTGTTCATGAATTGGCTTGTGGATCCCTTGATCCAAAGGAGTTTAAAGTTTTTTTAGTGCAAGATTATTTTTATCTTCTTGAGTACTGTCGCGTCGAAGCGCTTGCGATTTATAAAAGCGATAATTTTGAAGATATGAATTATTTTGTAACACTTATTCATGGGTTATTGAAAGTCGAGTTGCCTCTTCATGTGTCTTATTGCAAGAAGTGGGGTATTGAGCTCAATGCTATGGATGCTTCTTCGAAGTCGTTGCCATTGATTGCTTATGGCCAATATCTATTAAATAAGGCTATGCAAGGCGATTTGCTTGATTTAATCGTTTTGTTGATGCCTTGTCTCGTTGGTTATGGTGAAATTGGATTTAGACTTGCTGAGAATAACAGTGCAAAACAAGAAAATCCGTATCAATCATGGATTGACCTTTATGCAAGTGATGAGTACAGCCGTTTTGTTAAAGATGGCCTTAACTATTTAGAAAAATTGGCTCAGAAATATGGTGCTGAAGCCAGGTATCCTTTGCTTTTATCGCAGTTTCGAATGGTGGTTAAACTCGAAATTTCCTTTTGGGATGTCGGACGTTCAGTATTGTTGTAAATCAATCTCCATTTTTATGGGGATGGTTTTGATATACCAAACGGAGGGCTAAATTAAAATTGGCACACATACCTGCAACAGCTCCGGCAAATAAGGCAAAAAAAGGATGTTGTTTTAAATAGGAACTCGCAAAAAAAAGACTAAAAACAGTGCCACGATTCAGGGCAAACCCTAAGCTATTTGTCGCCAGAAAGCGAAGCCATTGAATAATAAAATAAGTTTGGTTCGTTGAGTTTCTAAATGTCCATAGTCGATTTAAAAACCAATTAAAAGTTGCGGCTACAAAATATGCCAAGATCGTGGCGCAGGTTAATCCAATATAGTGTCTGGCATTGTACACGGTTGCCGTATCAACGAATAAACCCGTAAGGCCAACAGTCCCAAACTTTAAAAATTGCTTAATGTTTGTTTGCTTTAGACTGATCAAGAATGCCAACGTTTTTTTCATGGTAATTCAAATGAACCATTGCCAGTGAAACAGCCCAGTAAAAATAAAAAAGGAGATACCTTAACGATATCTCCTTAGTAAAATTATTAGCTTAAGTAATTGTTTTATTTAAGAATAATTTCAACACGACGGTTTTGTGGTTCACGAACATTAGGCCCAGTTGGTACTAATGGGTGAGATTCACCATAACCATGGATGTCAATTGCACTAACTGGAACGCCATCGCGAATTAATTCAGCTTTTACGCTTTTTGCACGTCTTATGGATAGACCCATGTTATAACGTTGTCCGCGTGGACCAGGATGCGCTGCAGAAGTGTCGGTGTAACCGTTAACTTCGATACGTGTGGTTTGAACACGGGTAGAAGCTTGTGCTGCTTCACGTACGATTTCACGAGCACGTGGGGTTAATACAGATTTGTCAAAATCAAAGAAGACCAAGTATGTACGAGCCACTGCAGGTGCTGGAGGTGCAACCACTGGAGGTGCTGGTGGAGGTGCTGGTGGAGCGGTGTCAAATGCATAACGCAAACCAAGAATAAACTGGTGGTTAAAGCGATGATCAAACTTCACATTTCCTTTGTGGAGGCCGCCACCTTTTGTCCACGTTGTAGAATTGTATGCTTCTTGATCAAGTTGACCCATCATGCGGTATTCAGTGGTTAGGGCTAGACCAGGTACACCTAGAATATCATACGCTGCACCGACAATACCTTGGTAGGCAAACCCACCATTTGTTCCACCAACACGGTTAACGTTCCCGTTAAGATAGTTGGTTTGAAGTGGGGAGGTATGTTGCCAAAGATAACCTGCACCGACACCTACAAATGGCGTTACAGGTACATCAATACCAAATTGGCGAAGATCAATATCGTACAGAACGTTTACTAATCCACCATATCCTTCGTCATGGCCTTTGGTTCTATAGGCAGGAGCTTCCGTTCCTCCACGTCCATTGATGTTTGAGTAGTTGTAGACCCCTTCTACTTCAACACGCAGTCCATTGCCCATACCCCAACCGAATGATCCAAGGGTCGTAAACCCAGTACCATGACGGTATCTAGATCTACTTCCAGCATCACTGCTCAGACCGTTGGCACGTGTGCTAGGAGCGAAGGTTGCATGTTGAGTTTGGACTAAATTATAACCACCACCTAAGCTGACATAAGGGCCAGTAATTGTGCTAGCCATCGCTGCTGCGGGTGTGGCCACTGCAAAAGTCGTTGCAAGTAATGCAGTACGAATACGCATCTTGACTTTTCCTTTTTACTACGTTTGAGCGATAGACCGCCAATCGTGGCGGAAGCTCTTCAAGTTAAAAATGAACTCTACAAATAGATAATATCAATCAAATCTATAATTGCTATAAAAAAAGGAGATTAAATAATACAACATGTCACAATTACGAATTATATGTATTATAAATGACACAATGGATTATTCTCTTTTCCATTGAGAAGAGTTAAGCCAATTTTTGGTAAAAATCAATAAAAAGGCGATGCATGTTTTTTTTTTAACTGGATAGAAGGGGATTGATGTGTTTAATATGCAACAAAAACTCCCTACTGTGCTCCATTTTCTCTTAATAAGAGCAACAATTCTTTTTCTTTAACCTCTTGCGAAATAAAAGTTTTTCCTATTCCGTTTACTAAAACGAATGAAACTTTGCCATTTTTAATTTTTTTATCATGAAGAAGATGCGACATGAGTTTAGAGGCATGAAGAGGGGTTTTTAAATCCTGCAAACTGACCGGCAATCCAACTGAGCGAAAATGGTTAACAACGCGTTCCGTGTCTTCTGGCGGGCAGCAGTTCATTTGAGTACAAAGTTTAAAAATAAGACAACAGCCGAGCGCTACCGCTTCCCCATGCAGTATACATCCATTGTATCCTAATTCTGCCTCTATAATATGACCTAAGCTGTGACCGAGATTGAGTAAATTCCTCCCCTTTGCATTGCGTTCAAACTGGTCTTGTAAAACAATGTCGGTTTTGAATGAGCAGGCTTTTTGTACGGCCTGGGATAGCAAATTAGGGTCGTATTCTAATAAACTACTTCCATAAGTCTCGCACCATTTAAACAAAAGCGGGTCGTTGATTAATCCCGCTTTAACGATTTCAGCATATCCAGCTTTTAATTCTCTTTTTGGTAAAGTACGCAGTAAATGCGTATCGCTTATAACAATAAGCGGTTGATAAAATGTTCCGAGAAGATTTTTACCAAAAGCGGTATTAATTCCTGTTTTGCCGCCTACGGATGAATCGACTTGAGATAAAAGCGTTGTCGGCATTTGTATGAAGGGCACACCGCGCAAAATCGTTGACGCAATGAAGCCGCCCAGATCACCGGTTACCCCCCCACCAAAAGCAATAATAGGGGTTTGCCGTTCAATTTTTTTTTCTAATAGTTTATGGGTAAGGTCTTCATAATGTTTGAGAGATTTTGTCGATTCTCCAGAAGGAATAACGAAAATTTCGGTGGATATTTGAGTAGCCCTGAGACTTGTAGTCAAGGTGTCCAGATGATAAGCCGCCACCGTTTCGTCAACAAGAATATAAACTTTTTTTACAGATAGAAGCGGGTAAAGTAGAGAGCCCGCTTGTTCAAGAATATGTGTCCCGATATGGATATTATAGGGTGAACCGGGTAAATCAACAGGCAAAGTGTACATTTTGTCGGAATTTTCCAAAGTAAAAATAATTTTATCTAAAGTAAGTTCGATTTTGCTCTGTTGACAAGGGATGGTAAGTTCTGCTTCAGCATAGATGGGGTAGCGTTCGCTCATTAGGGATGACAAGATATCTTTTTTGTCTCCAGAATTAAGTAAAGGCCTATGGGTATGGTGTGCAATCCGTTGTAGAATAATATCTAATTCGCAATGAAGCCAAATTGTCCGTGTTTTTTCCTTTAAAAGGTTTCGTGTTTTAGTATGTATAAAAGCACCGCCACCAGTAGCCAGCACAATAGGTTGATCCATAAGCAAGCGGCGTATAACCTGATATTCAAGTCTACGAAATTCTTTTTCACCATACAGTTCAAATATATCGGCAATACTGCACCCAGCTGTTTTTTCTATTTCAATATCCGAATCGACAAAAGGTATATTGAAATGATTGGCTAGTTTTTTTCCAAGTGTAGTTTTCCCTGCTCCCATCAAACCAACCAGTGAAATGGGGCGTAATTGAACAGCGTTTTGATTGTCAGGCATTAAGAACTCAGAATATTTAAAGATTTTTAGATGTGGCTAGTTTTTGAAAATCAAAATCAATTAGAAAGGAACAAACAGATGTATCAACGCGAGCATTCTGTTATAGTATGCAATAAACTATAAAGCGTTAAAAGTAAAACAGTGCTTCAACGATTAAGGAAAAACGATGCGTCGTATTATTTTTGTAGTGGTGAGTTTAATTGTTATTTTATTCATTGTAGTTGTTTTCATATTTGGAATTAAAAGTCCCGAAATGCCTATTCAGGAAGTGCATAAAGTTATTCCTGTTTCTACACCTACTTCTACGACACCGACATTACCTGATGTGCCTTCTATAAATGTACCAACCAACACAACCCCTACGACCCAAGTAAATCCGATAACGTCTTCAGGGGAGCACTCTGCTGCAAAAGGAATGCCAACGTCTACAAATAGATCAACGGATAACTCTTCTATACCTATAATTATACCCTCTCCTAATGTGCCTGCCTCACAATCGGTTCATACACCTATTAGCGGGTTGCCTCTTCCTCCTCCTGGAGGAGTGCCTGGCAATGCAGCACAACCATCACGTCGTTAATGATTTTTGAGGGGATATGGTAGATAAATCTTTTAACAGATATGTCGATTCATTTCTTGAAATGCTTGTAGCCGAACGGGGTGCAGCCAAAAATACTTTATTAGCTTATCGTGCAGATCTGGAGGATCTAGACAGAGTTTTACGCCAACGTTCCAAGGATTTGATTGTAAGCAATCGCGAGGATTTAGAATCGTATTTTCAAGCGTTAGGCAAAGACAAAAAATCCGCGAGAACAGCGTCTAGGCGGTTGTCTTGTTACAAACAATTCTATTTGTTTTTGGTCAAAGAAGACGTAAGAAAAGACGATCCTTCTCATCTATTACAAACGCCACATTTACCTACAACGTTGCCCAAATATTTGACAGAGACGGAAGTCGAAGACTTATTAAATTCTTGTTGCTTAATCGAAAATGAACATAGAGCTTTAGTGGCAAAGGCGGCTCTTGAAATTTTATATAGCTCTGGCCTGCGTATATCAGAGTTATTAACGTTACCTCGTAAAAGTGTTCTTCAAAATACCCAAATTTTGCGGGTTTATGGTAAAGGAGGTAAAGAAAGAATCGTACCTGTATCGCAAAAGGCTGTCGATTCGGCTATGGCTTTAAAAAACTATGATCAGCCGCTGCAAAGCCCTTTCTTGTTTGTGGGTCGAAACCCTTTGAAACCACTGACCCGACAGGGGTTTGATAAAATTTTATTTCAAGTGGGGAATTTAGCAGGCATTCATACGAAAAAATTATCTCCACATATATTAAGGCATTCTTTTGCCAGTCATTTGTTAGCCCGCGGAGCTGATTTAAGAGCGTTGCAAATGATGCTTGGTCATGCTGATATTTCTACCACACAGATTTATACACATATTCAAACCGAACAATTAATAAAAACGGTTAAACTCTACCATCCACTAGCCAAAGAATAGTATTCTTAAAAACAATATTAAATAAAATAAAATTGGATTATCTTATTATTATCTGTTGATTTTTTCATAATTATGGTATCTCCCAATACATTATGCGCCAATTTTTAGATTTCGAAAAATCCGTTGCTGAAGTTGAAACAAAAATTTTAGAGTTGAAGCAAGTCGACCATACACAAAACCCGAATGTTTTAGATGAAATTAAACAGTTAAGCGACAAAGCGGAAAAACAACTTAAAGCTTTATATTTAAAGTTAACACCTTGGCAAAAGGTGCAAGTTGCACGCCATGCTCAGCGCCCTCATACAATGGATTATATATCGACGTTGATTGAAAATTTTACATCCCTTGCAGGCGATCGCTTATTCGGCGAGGATACCTCGATTGTGGGTGGATTGGGCAGGTTTCATGGCAAGACGGTGATTGTTATTGGAATTGAACGGGGTTCCGATACGGAATCGCGGTTAGCCCATAATTTTGGTATGGCTAAACCCGAAGGATATCGCAAGGCACAGCGTCTTATACGGCTGGCCAGTCAGTTTGAACTTCCTGTTATAACGTTTGTAGATACGCCAGGCGCTTGGCCAGGTATTGATGCAGAACAAAGGGGACAAGCTGAAGCGATTGCCAGAACGATAGAAGCCTGTTTAAAAGCCACGGTGCCTATTGTATCAATTATAATCGGTGAGGGGGGATCCGGCGGTGCAGTCGCCTTGGCCACTGCCGACAAGGTGTTAATGCTCGAGCATTCCATTTATTCAGTTATATCCCCTGAAGCTTGTTCTTCAATTTTATGGAGAGATGCCTCCCAAGCTGCTCAGGCTGCTGGGGCGTTGTGTCTAACTGCGCAAGATTTGCTTCGTTTAAAAATTATTGATCAGATTATTCCGGAACCTTTAGGAGGCAGTCAACGAAATCCTGAAATAGCTATAAAATCCGTTGACAACGCTATTTTGGAATCTCTTGAAAATTTGGCGGGAATTCCTCAGCAAATGCTTTTGGTAAAACGAAGAGAAAAATTCTTAGCTATAGGAAGAGATCATTAAAATTTGATAATTTTTTATGGTTTTGGTTCCCCTTCGTGAGGATCATACCCTATTGAGATGAGTAAACTGCGAATTTTTTTTGCAGCCTCTTTTACGGAGGTTTGATCTTGCCCTTTGGCAACCAAAGCAACGCCATCCTTCCCATTTAAATCGTAAAAAGGATAAGATCCTATTTCAATTTGAGGGTATGTTTGTTGTAAAGTTGACAATCCTTCAGCGATTGCCCCTTCAAGCGCATCAAAGGCATACCATGTGCGGGAAATGATAGGATCGCCATGGCGTAATGTTGGTAAGATAGCATCAAACATTGTTCGCATAATTTGTGGAACGCCAGCCATAACGTATACATTTCCCATAATGTATCCAGGCGCAACAGAAATAGGATTAGGTATAGGTACAGCACCTAAAGGGAGGTGTGCCATACGTTGGCGAGCTTTGTTGAAATTTTTGGCTCCCACATAATTTTCCAATTTTTTAAAAGATTCTTCATGGATAGGATTAGAAACTCCAAATGCTTCTGCCACACAATCAGAGGTAATATCATCGTGCGTAGGTCCTATGCCTCCTGTAGTAAAAACGTAGTCAACAGTGGATCGGAGGGTCTTGAGGGCATGAACAATAACTTTACGATCGTCTGGAATAATACGCACTTCTTTCAACTTTATACCTACTGAAGCTAGCTTTTTTGCTATATAATTTACATTTGTATCTTGAGTCCTTCCTGAAAGAATTTCGTTACCAATAACAATAATTATTGCCGTAGGGCTCATGGATATTTCCTTAGCTGATTAAAAATATAAGTTTTTCTAAAAATTATATTATAGAGGGAAAAAACAAAATGGGCCAAAAAAAACGATTTGATATCGACTGCGTTTGGAATGCATCGACTCAATTAGGGGAAGGAGTGGTATGGGTTGAAAGCGAAGCAAGTGTATATTTTGTAGACGTTATTGGAAAAAAAATTTTTAGATATAATTTAGAGACGCAGAGTAAAACAGAGTGGACAACCCCTAAAGACCCAACGTTCATTTTTCCCACAACACAAAAACTATTTTTATGTGGAATGGAGGACGGGCTTTATTGGTTTGACACGCAACGTGGTACCTTTTTTTATTGGCTATCCGTTGAAGAAGATTTCAAACAAGTTCGTCTCAACGATGGATATGTGGACGAAAGAGGAAATCTTTGGTTTGGTACGATGGATCGTGCAGCAAAACACCCAAAAGGTGCTTTATATTTTTTGCAGTGGATGGAAGGCAAACCCTCTATAAAAATTATGGATCGAGATTATGTTATAACAAATGGACCGTTGATTTCCGAACAGCATAAGAAATTATTTCATAATCATTCAAATGCTCGCCTTATGTATCAATTTGATATTGAATCGAGCGGGGGTTTAACCAATAAAAAAATATTTGCTGTTATAGACAAAGGTCATCCTGACGGAATGACCATAGACGAAAAGGATAATATATGGGTATGTCTGTATGGCGGGCATCAAGTAAGGGTATATTCTTTAGAAGGCAAGTTTGTGCAATCGTTTGAGATCCCCTGTCCCAATGTTACAAAGATAGCGTTTGGTGGAAAGGAGTATCGAACGGCGTTTGTTACTACCGCCATAAAAGGTCTTAGCCCAGAAGAACAATCTCAATATCCTCAAGCAGGAAGTCTGTTTTCTTTTCAAGTTGAAACTCCGGGAAGAAAACAGAATAAATTTAACGTTCCTTGTCAGATTAATCTAAAAAAGCAAATCTTTTAGTAGAGGGATAAAAGGTTTATCCGCCTCCATTACGAGATAATTTTTAAGTTGATCGGCGCTAACCCAATCCAATTGTTGATGCT
The DNA here is from genome assembly GCF_963921845.1 of Commensalibacter sp. Nvir. Classification (NCBI taxonomy): domain Bacteria; kingdom Pseudomonadati; phylum Pseudomonadota; class Alphaproteobacteria; order Acetobacterales; family Acetobacteraceae; genus Commensalibacter; species Commensalibacter sp. Nvir. The sequence goes on from NZ_CAWUGZ010000072.1 coordinate 17,760, forward strand.
CTTTTGGCTCAGGGTTATTTTTCCAACGATGGCAAAGATATAAAGGCATCAAGAGATGAAAATCTGGATAATCGTAGGAGGCAAAGGTAAATGGAGAAAGGCAACTTTGAGAAACATCAATATTAAGCTCTTCTTTTAACTCACGAATTAATGCAGTTTCAGGAGTTTCACCTGATTCTACTTTCCCTCCTGGAAATTCCCACATTCCAGCCATGGATTTTCCTTCGGGTCGTCGGGCTAGCAACAATTTTCCATCTGTGTCAATCAAAGCAGCGGCAACCACCAACAATAGTTTTTTTGGTTTTTCCGTGCTGTTAGAAACAGTTGCCGAGTTATGGCTTGGGCAAATATCCTCTCTTTGTAACAAGAAATAAGAAACAGGTTGCTCACCATTACGTGCCAAGAATTTTTCTTTTCCTTGGCCAAAAGGTTGGTACCCACATTTTTTTAAAACTGCGATCGAAGCCAAGTTGTCTACAGCAGATGTGGCATGAATATAATTAATATCTAAATTGGCCAAAGCCCAAGAGCTCAATCGTTGTAGGGCTTGAGTAGCAATGCCTTTTCCCCAATATTTTCGCCCCACCCAATAGCCTATTTTACCAATTTTATCGGCTTTATTGATTTTAATACCGATACAGCCAGTTATGTTTTTGATTGAACTATCTGCATTAAGGATAGAAAAATGGTAAGATTTTCCGATTTTGGCTTCGTCTACCATTGTTTTTATCCATTGATCTAAAAGATTTTTGGGATAAGGAAAGGTAACATTGCTCAACATCCGTACCACATTCCAATCATTAATAAGCGAATGAAGACAGGAAGAATCCTCTAAATCGATAAGTCGCAATTGGTAAGGTCCGCATGGGATAGGTGATATAAAAAAGGGTAAATTCATTATAAAAAACTTAATAAAACTTAGAATGTTCTAAAGGGTCACATGTTGTGCTGCAATAAGGAATTCTTTGTTTCCTTCCGGTCCTGTGATAGGGCTGGTTTCTATTCCCAAAACTTTCCAATTGGGCATATTTTGCCACCAGTTTTGGATGTCTTGACAAACCTGTTGGTGGATTTGGGGATCTCGTACCACGCCTTTTGATCCTACATATTCGCGTCCAGCCTCGAATTGAGGCTTGATTAAAGCAACAGCCCATCCCCCAGGTTGGCAAAAAGATAATGGGGTGGGGAGTATAGTTTTCAAACTAATGAAACTCGCGTCACATACCACGACTTGTATACGATCTTGAATGTGATGTTTCGTTAAATAACGGGCATTGCATTTTTCATGAACGATAACACGAGGATCGTTTCTTAATTTCCAAGCCAACTGACCATGTCCAACGTCAAGAGCATAAACTTTGTGTGCGTTTTTACTCAATAACACATCGGTAAATCCACCCGTTGATGCCCCTACATCAATGCAATTGAGTCCTTCAGGGTTTAAACGAAACGTATGCAACGCATGATCTAATTTCATTCCTCCTCTTGAAACCCATGGGTGTTCCCGTCCTTTGATAGTTAATGGAATATCTTCTCTTACCAGCTCGCCGGGTTTGTTAATGCGGCTGTTTGGCGTAAAAATCAACCCAGCCATAATAAGTGCTTGCGCTTTGCTACGACTTTCTACTAAATTTTTCTCAACGAGTAGTATGTCAACACGTTTTTTTTTAATCACCTCGTATACTCTTTAATAAAACGATCTGAACATTAAAATTAAATTAATTTTTCCGAGTAATCACGTATTCGGCCAAAGCACGAAGATTGTTGGCATTTTCATCGAAAAAATTTAAATGCCGTTTTGCTTTTTCAATTAGACGTTTTGCTTCTTTGCGTGCGTCCTCAATCCCCAATAGAGTCACGAAAGTAGATTTGCCCGCAGCGCTATCTTTTCCTACGGTCTTGCCCAATTCCTCTGCACTTGCGGTTGCATCCAGTACATCATCTGCTATTTGAAATGCCGTGCCTAAATCTCGGCCGTAACTGATAATACGATTACGCATATCGGGTGACGCCCCACCGAGTATGGCACCTGCTTCTGCAGCATAACAGATAAGGCGCCCTGTTTTCATGGCGTGTAAATTTAGGATTTCTGGTAACGTGAGATGACGGTTTTCCCCTTCTATATCAATAACTTGACCGCCGACCATTCCAATCGCCCCACTTGCTTCTGCAAGAGATTTTACCAACTCAATTCGTTTTTGTGCGTTTTCTTCAACGTCTTCCATAGACAATATTTCAAAGGCCTTCGTCTGAAGAGCGTCGCCTGCTAAAATTGCAATCGCTTCGCCAAATTGAATATGAGCCGAAGGCTTGCCTCTACGGAGGTTATCGTCATCCATTGCGGGCAAATCGTCATGGATTAATGAATACGCGTGAAGCATTTCAACAGAAGCACCAACGAACAAAGATTTTTTAATATCAACATTAAAAAGAGAAGCAACTTCGGTTACCAAATATCCTCTTAATCGTTTCCCTCCACCCAAAACAGCGTAACGCATTGCTTCGACAAGAGTGGCTTCGCCTCCTTTTGTTTTGGGTAATAATTTATCCAAAGTGATTTCAATTTGTTTTGCTCTTTCCGAAAGGGAACAGCGAAGATCTTGAGAGTCTAGGGTCGATAAAGAGGAAAAATTCATGAATAATAGCCTTCTTAGTTACTCAAAGGTTTCAGTGCTTAGATTATTACCATCTTTTTTAACAATAACTTGCACCTTGGCTTCTGCTTCGTTGAGTTTTTTTTCACAATAGCGTCTTAAGAGCGCACCGCGCTCGTAGGCTATAATGGCCTCTTCAAGTTTTTGTTGGCCGGTTTCAAGATTATGCACAATTTTTTCAAGTTCAGCTAAGGCCTCTTCAAATGAGAGAGAGGAAATGTCTTCGGACATAGAATTTTCCATTAATAACGTTGACTCACTTTGACAACTCTAGCATCTTTAAAATAAAAATAAGTAATCCTTTGTATTTTGTATAGAATTATCTTTTGAATTTTTAAATGCTATTTATGCTTAATTAAAAAAGATAAATACTGACCGTGATCTGAGAAAGCAACAAGGGAATGACCCGTGCGACGACAAAATTCTTGAAATTCCTTGATGGTAGTACGATCGTTCGCAAGAACTCGAATGCAATGTCCACTTTTCATGGTGTGTAAAATTTTATTCGTTTTAAGGACAGGCAGTGGGCATTGTAATCCTTGTGCATCAAAAACAGTTTCAACCATTTTGTAGCTCCTAAAAGATTTTATCGCTCAGCGTTCATGGTATGCTTTTAATTCTTAACCGACATAATAAGACACGAAATAACCAAATAAAACTTAAGGTCAAGGCACTTAAAACAATTTGTTTTCGTTGTTGTATATCAAACAGCATACAAAGAATAATTAATACAAAGGCAGCAATGGTAGCCCAAGATAAATAGGGGAATAACCACATTTTAAAGGTAGGAACGCGGTTATCCAAGTACATTTTTTTTCGTACATTGATTTGAGAAATGCATATAGCAACATACACGGCGACAATAATAGAGCCAGCACAGCTCAGCAACGATGCAAAAAATAAATTAGGAGAAATGACAGCTATAATAGAAATGACAATGCCTATCAACGATGCTGTCAAAATTGCGCGTTGAGGTACACCACTGGCATTCGTTTGAGTTAACCAATTAGGAGCATCATCGTATTCGGCTAATTCAAATAAAGTACGAGACGTTGCATAAATTGAGGAGTTAAGACAAGAAAGAATGGCAACCAAAATAATAAAAGCCATAATATCGGAAGCATAAGGTATATTAATTTTTTGCAATGTCATTAAGAAAGGGGAAATCCCGGGTATGGTTTCATTCCAAGGTAAAATAGCAAGAATAATAGCAACCGCTGCAATATAAAACGCCATTACCCGAAAAATAATAGTCTGAGTAGCATAAGCGACATTTTCAGCAGGATCATCGGATTCTGCGGCCGCGATGGTGGCAATTTCTGATCCCGTAACCGTGAACAGAATGGTAGGGATAATCGTAAAAATGGCAAGCCATCCTTTGGGTACAAATCCAAAATAACAGGTGTACGTTTTAATTTGATTGTCGACGTGACCAAAGAGATGCGTTAACGCCATAGCCCCAACAACAATGAATAAAGCAATGGCAATAACTTTGATTAAAGCAAACCAAAACTCAAATTCCCCGTACCCCTTAACAGAAAAAAGATTCGTAATCATCATCGAGATAATTAATATCGGTCCAATAACCATCGTGCCTAAAAAATTATAATCTTGAGATATATTAAAGTAACGGAGAATGATTTCACCCCCCGCAATGGCTTCAGCGGCAATAGCGGAAATCCAAAATAACCAATATCCCCAACCCATAATAAACGCGGTGTTATCACCCATACCATTGCGTATATGATTTATAAAAGATCCTAATTGAGGATTTTCAATAACCAGTTCACCCAACATGCGCATAACGAAATAAATTAGAAACCCTGTGATGATATAAGAGAACAAAACAGCAGGACCTGCTGCGTTTATGGCTGCCGAAGCCCCTACAAACAATCCTGCCCCGATAATTCCTCCAATAGAAATCATCACAACATGTCTTCTCTTTAAAGTGTGGGCCAATTCTCCCTTTTTGGTAGGTTGTGAGACGGGCTTTATATTATTTTTAAATTTTGACAAGAGTTAATCCTTTAGTATTGGGCGTAGACATTTATATAGCGTTCATCAATTTCGAAAAAAATGAGCATTTCATTTACACACAAACGCATTTTGGATAAATTTATATCAACGGAATTTTCTAGGTTAAAAACTGTTCTGTACAAGGTTGACTAATATTAAACGACGACTTTGCTATACGGACATTACGAACAAACTATGGCGTTTTTAAATTAGTCGTTAAGGAGACCAGCGTTTTAATCCGAATAAAAATAACGTCTGAGAACAGTTGCCTTCAAAAATTGGTAACGTATAAAAATTTTATACATCCATTGATTTTTTATCGCTCAGCTTTTTTTAATGCTCGGTTTCGGTAGATGAACCGATAAAGAAAGCTCTTTCAACCGTTCAGGGGGCACATTCGAAGGGGCATTCATCATCAAATCTTCCCCTTGTTGATTTAGGGGAAATAAAATGACTTCCCTAATATTCGGCTCATTGGCCAATAACATAACCATTCGATCAATACCAGGAGCTGCCCCTCCATGAGGGGGGGCACCATAGCTAAAGGCTTTGAGCATACCACCAAATCGTTTCTCGACTTCTTCTTTCGGGTAGCCCGCAATTTCAAAAGCTTTTATCATCACGTCAGGCTTGTGATTGCGTATAGCCCCCGATGAAAGTTCGATACCATTGCATACAATGTCGTATTGATACGCATTGATTTCCAGAGGATTTTGGTTATTTAATGCGTCTAAACCGCCTTGAGGCATCGAAAAAGGATTGTGTGAAAAATCAATACGTCCCGTTTCTTCGTTGAGTTCATACATTGGAAAATCAATAATCCAGCAGAAACGGTATGCATTTTCCTCAATTAAATTAAGCTCGCTGGCAATTTTAGTTCGTACACTACCAGAAAATTTTACGACCTCGGGTTTTTTACCTGCGACAAAAAAGACAGCATCGCCGTCTTTTAAGTGGCACGCTGATTTTATCATCTCGCATCGTTCAGCATTCAGATTTTTAGCAATAGGACCTTTGGTTCCGCTGGCATCAAAAATTATATAGCCTAGCCCCCCCGCTTTCTCATCTCGAGCCCAATTGTTTAATTTATCAAAAAAGGAACGTGGTTTTTGTCCAGCTCCAGGAGCAGGTATTGCCTTAACCTCTCCACCGTCTTCGATAATTTTGCTGAACAAGCCAAATTCTGAATTTTCAAATGCTTTGGATACATTGCTTATCTTCAGGGGGTTTCTTAAATCCGGTTTGTCTGAGCCGTATTGTTCCATAGATTGGGCGTAGGAAATACGTTCAAAAGGAGCAGGACTGATGGCATAATTAGGAGCGAATTCTTTAAATATGCCTTCTATAACCGGTTCAATGGTTTCGAAAACGTCTTCTTGCGTAACAAAAGACATTTCGAAATCGAGCTGATAAAATTCCCCTGGTGAACGGTCTGCACGAGCTGCTTCATCGCGAAAGCAAGGAGCAATTTGGAAGTAACGATCAAAGCCCGCCACCATTGCCAATTGCTTGAATTGTTGCGGTGCTTGGGGTAAAGCATAAAATTTACCTGGATGTAAACGCGCTGGCACCAAAAAATCTCTTGCTCCCTCTGGGGAAGAAGCGGTTAGAATAGGAGTTTGAAATTCCATAAACCCTTGTTCCATCATGCGTTGCCTTAGGCTAGCGATTACTTTAGAACGTAAAATGATGTTATTATGGTTTTGCTCCCTTCTAAGATCAATATAACGATAGGCAAGTCTCAAGTCTTCGGGGTAATTTTCATTACCATTGACTTGAAACGGTAAGACGTTGGCAGACGACAAAATTTCTATGTGTTCTGCTTGTATCTCAATCTCACCTGTAGGTAATTTAAGGTTTACGGTACCTGTATCTCTTAAAACGACTTTTCCCGTTACCGATATGACGCTTTCCACTCGTATCTTTTCAGCAAGAGATAATAAACTTGCTTGGGCAGGGATTACAATTTGGGTAAGGCCAAAATGGTCACGTAAGTCGATGAAAAGCAAACCACCATGGTCGCGTTTGCTATGTACCCAACCTGCTAATTTTACTGTTAAATGGTTATCACTTGCTCTTAAAGCAGCACAAGTATGAGTACGATAGCGTTGCATGGATCAATCCTATATAGATTTTTTCGTTTTTTTTATGATAAAAAAAGGTTTAAAGCAATCTAAAAATAGTATTTTTAAAGGGATGCAAAACTGGAATTTGAACATATAACGTGCAAAATTGCGTTGCATTTCTTAAAATTCAGGGATTGCAACCTTTTTGATTTGCTTGAGTAAATAAAGTTTCTAATTTTACACGATTTCGTATAGCGTCCGCCAATGTATACTGATTTAAAACGTTATAAAAGGCCTCAAAGGCTTTTATAACGACATCTTGTATAATGCAATCATCTTCTATAATGCAAGCCTTGCACTTTATGGGACGACTGGATTCCTCACTGTTTCTTATAACGCTACTTAGCGTAATTTCTTCTGGTTTTTTATTCAGTTGAAGGCCGCCACGTCTACCGCGAACAGTGGTTATAAATCCAGATTTTCCAAGATTATGGACAATTTTCATCAAATGGTTTTGGGATATATTATAGCAAGTGGCAATTTCATTGATAGAACTTAGACGTTCGCGATGAATGCCCAAATAAATCAAAATACGTAACGAGTAATCTGTATATCGAGAAAGTTGCATATTAAGTATTCTTTAATACAAATGATGTTAAGCCTGACCTTAATGAGTAACATGAACTCAGGCAACTGAATAATTATTTATATCCTGTAATCAAGTTGCTTGAGTTCAAACATCACCATAAGGTTAGCGTTTCCACCATCCAGCTTTTTGACGGTTACTAGGGGTTGAATCGTCGATGACGATAGGTTGAACCGGTTGGTAATTAGGCGTACGATTTACAGGGGACTCTTCGTCTGTATGGCTTACGGGAACTGACTCCTTTGAAAAAGGTTGTGGTTTTTGAGGTTCTGCGTCTTTCACTTTTTTTTCGGGAGGGGTAACGCTAGCCACTTCTTTTTTTGAACGAACTGCACGTCGAATAGGCGTTTTCTTAGTTTTAGGTTTACTTTTGCTGTCTTGGGTGGGAGCTTTTGGCAACGAAGGTTGTTCAGTGGTTGAAAGATCTTCAGCAAAAAAGCTTGCTGGGTCTGGGTTGGCATTAATACTCGCTGTTGATAATAATTCTTCTTCTACAGCAGGTTGATCTTGAATGGCCAAATCCACAGAATGTTCAGTTAACGCGGGACTTTCCACTTTTGCAGGTTTTCTTTTCCCTCTATTCACTGTTTTTCTAGAAGCGGGACTGCGTCTCGGTTTTTTTACCTCAACAGCGTTATCTTCATTGGGCAACTGATTTTCTTCTGGCAGTAATTTTGTTGTTTCAGATGAAAATTCTATTTCTGAAGATAGTGTTTTTTCTATTTCGGCGTCAGGAGAAAGAGCAGAAGTTAATGTATCGTTAGGAATGGGTTCTATTAAAACAACGTCAGTATGGTTATTGTTTTCAAAAGAAGCTTCAACGGTAATAGGGGGTTCCTCGTGAAGAATTGTGTTTTGCTTTTCAAATTTGTTACGTTTCCACCTAGGTTGGCGAGGATAACGGTTGGAGTATTTTCCTCGATTGTCAGGTTTTAACAAAGATTCATGATCAGCATCGCTGAGTTCAGAAGAGGGGGTTGAAATTTCAATAGGATGGATAATGGTTGCAGGCTCAATATCATTATTATCGGCTGGTTCAGTTCGGTTTTCTTCTTTTGAAAAGCGTTGATATTCATTTCGCGAGCGTCTAAAACGTTTTCTTCGTCCATTTTGTTCTTTATGGGGATGTTCTTCGGTCAGTTCAGATTGAGCTTGAATCGGTATTTCCCGAACGGATGTATTTTCGGTGAAAAGATAATCAATTTTATCGGTCTCGTTTTCTGTTTCAATATTTTCGCTGGTTTCATGGTGGCATTTTATTTGTGTAGCTTGCAAGCCGTTATCGACGTCCAGTATAATTTGAAGCTTATATTTGTTCTCGATATCCATAAGCCACTGACGTTTTAAATTAAGTAAATAAAGTGCAATTTCATGAGAAGATAAATGAACGGTTAAGATGCCTGGTTTACACGTTTTAGCTTGACCGTCAATTTGTCGTAAAATGTGTAAACCTATATTTTCCACGCTTCGTATAATTCCTGTTCCGTTACAATGTGAACAAGACATAAATGCAAATTCAGCTATTGAAGGTCTCAATCTCTGTCTTGTCATTTCAAGTAACCCGAACATCGATATCGACCCGACTTGTATTCTTGCTCTGTCCTTACTTAAAGCATTTTTTAAACGCCTTTCGACCATAAAATTATGTTTTTTATTTTCCATATCAATAAAATCAATAACAATAAGCCCTGCTAAATCTCTAAGTCTCAGTTGTCGGACAATTTCTTCTGCTGCCTCTTGATTGGTACGTAAAGCAGTATCTTCCAAGTCTCTTTCTTTGATGGATCGTCCAGAATTGACATCAATCGCAACCAGTGCCTCCGTTTGGTTAATAACTAAGTATCCACCAGATTTCAGCTGCACAATAGGGGAAAGCATTTTATCAAGAAGGTTTTCGATCTTATAATGTGAAAATAAAGATTGTTTTTGATCTCTCCATAAATGTAATTTGCGTATGTTTTGAGGCATCAAAGCTTTCATGTAATCTCGGGCGATGATCCAGCCTTCTTCACCGTCGATTAGAATTTCATTTATATCGGAAGTATAATTATCTCTTATCGCTCTTTTTAATAGGCTTGAATCTTCATAAATAAGTGTAGGAGCAATCGCTTTTAACGTACGGTCGCGTACTTCATCCCAAAGTCTCAGCAAATATTCACCGTCTCTTAGCGCATCTGGTTTTGAACATTGAGCGCCAGCAGTTCGTACGATCATTCCCATATGTGAAGGAATATTTAATTCGCTGATAATGTCTTTTAATCGTCGGCGTTCAGAAGGAGACGTAATTTTTCTTGAAATTCCGCCTGATTTTAATGAATTAGGCATTAAAACACAGTATCTTCCTGCCAAGGAAAGATAAGTGGTAAGGGCGGCGCCTTTGTTTCCACGTTCTTCTTTAACAACTTGAACCAGTAAGATTTGCCTTTTATGGATTACTTCTTGAATTTTGTAATTTTTACCCAGTTGGTCGAAAAAATGATAGGATTGGTCTGTATCTTCATTTTCGGTTACAGATTCATTCGTTGTTTCGTTTAAAGGATTTTTATCCTCAGAAGGTTGGGAATTTTGAAGGGTTACTAATTCATTTCTGTCCGCAATGGGTATTTGATAATAGTCAGGATGAATTTCGCTAAACGCTAGGAATCCATGACGGTTCCCACCATAATCAACAAAGGCGGCTTGAAGACTTGGTTCTATTCGTATTACCTTAGCAAGGTAGATATTCCCTTTAAGCTGCTTTTTGGTAGAACTTTCGACATCGTAATCTTCAATACAAGATCCATCGACGACAACGATGCGTGTTTCTTCTTTATAGCTGGCATCAATCAGCATTTTTTTATTCATATTGTATGTGTGCTCCATTGATTGATTTTAGCAATCAATTATAATTTTCTTAGTTGCTATTTACGGATGGGAACGTATGTCAATCATTATTGTTTATTACATCGTAACCATGAAACATCACTAAGATAGGATAAATTCCGTTTTAATTTAATAAATCAGTCATTTAAGAGAGTAATGTTAATTTCTCTGCGGTTTAATCTGAACTGAAATTCAAACGTTTAAAACATTTATTTAATTTTTTAAGTGTATTTTCGATAATGTTTATATATTTATCGAAAATTTATTTTAAACATAACTAAGCATAAAATTACAGTTTCTTTATAGTGGCATCAAAATTAACGAACTTATTCTAATCGTGTTTTACTGTTTATTATGTTTCGGCATTTTGATAAAATGCTTACTTGTAACGCTGTATTATTACAGATTCAAATAATGACGGAAAGAGTTTTTTTAGATTTATAATTTTTTTATTCGAATTTAAACTACTCGCATAGTTTCATAATGTTTTGTAATAACAGCTTTTAAAAATTTTCATTTAAAAAAATATACGACGGGTAATGGTCAATTATGGAGTTTGAAAAAGATAAATCTACTGCGGCCGTCGATCATTCTAAAAGGGTGACTATGGTTATTCTGATTTTATGGTTTTTCCCAGTATTATGTTTGGCCAAATCAAAAAAAAATCAACTCACCTATACCAATAAATCTAAAAATAAAGCGTCTAAGCTTTTTGTCAAAAAAGATAATAAGTCTGGTTTTCCTGCTATTGTTGGGAAGGCAAAGCCTTTACTCCCTTTAATTGTATTGGATCCTGGGCATGGTGGAAAAGATCCCGGAGCCATAGGTTACTCTGGAACTTACGAAAAACACATTTCGTATGCTGTTTCTTTGGAGTTATTAAAACAATTAACGCATACAGGACGTTACCGGGTAAAATTAACTCGAGAAATAGATCAATTTATTCCCTTAGATGGTAGAGTAGAATTCGCTCAAAAACATAAAGCGAATTTATTTATCTCTTTGCATGCCGATGCGTTGGGAAACCATTCTGTGAGAGGCGCTAGTGTTTATACCTTATCCAATCATGCCTCGGATTCCTTATCGGCAGCTTTAGCGACCACAGAAAATAGCGCGGATCGCTATGCTGGACCGAATGTCAAAGTGGTTTCTCCTGCTGTTCAAAAAATATTAGCAAGTCTGGTGCAATTGGAAACCAAAAAAGAATCGATGACATTAGCCAAAACCGTTGTGCGTTCGTTTAACAATCGTGTTGGCTTATTGAATAACCCAAGGAGGCACGCAGGTTTCGTGGTTTTAAAATCTTGTGACGTTCCTTCTATTTTGGTGGAAATGGGGTTTATGTCTAATCGCATGGATGAATCTCAACTTCGAAAAGCAATGTATCAAGGCCTTGTTGCATCCTCATTAAAAAATGCTATTAATCACTATTTTGATATTGGTGGAAGTATTACGCATTTAACTGGATAATAATTAAAATAATTTTTGCATTTTAGTCTAAATAATGGCAGGATGTTACATAAGCAACTTATGGTATTCAATTTTCCGTATTTATGAATACACCACCATGCGGAAAATTAAATATTTATTTTTTGTTAGATCTTTCAACTTTATTTTTCCTAGGTAAAAATATTTACTGTTTTTTACCTAGGTTTTTTTGTGCTGCTGTTGCAAAGTCATTCGTACATAATAAAGTATTTTTGTTAATTTTTTTGAATGAAGAACTCAAGTTTAAGCGTATGATTTTGCTTTTTTTTGGAAAAAATAAAGGCAAGCGTGCCATATTTCTAGATACGATATTAAGATATAGAGAAAAGTCGCTGATTTTTTTCTCTTGATAAACAAGCCTTATAAAACAAATTTTTTCTTAGATCCCATCTTAAAATATGAACATAGGTTTTACATGGAGATTTAAAAAAGGCTTATGGAATCGATGGGTCAGTAAAACTTTCTACTTTTTAATTTGATAGAACATTAAAAAAGAAGAATATAAAATAAACTAAAAACGGATGAATATCGGTAAAGCTAGAATATATTTTTAATACTATATAATCA